>CALLPU010000355.1 GCA_938016235.1 uncultured Granulosicoccus sp.
GCCAACGAAGAGCTGCAGAGCACCAATGAGGAGATGCAATCGGTTAACGAAGAACTGTACACCGTAAACAGTGAGTATCAGAAGAAGATCGAAGAGTTACGTCGCTCCAACGACGATATGGACAACCTTCTGGCATTGACGAAAGTGGGCGTACTGTTTATCGGCAAAGACTTGCGTATTCGCCGTTATACCCCGGAGATGGCCAAACTTTTCCAGTTGATGCCGCATGACATCGGGCGTTCCATTGAAACGTTCTCCCATACGCTGGCTTACGATAATCTGATCGACGACATTCGTCGTGCCGTAGTTGACAGACAGACAACTCAAAAGAGCGTTGTGAACCAGTTAGGCGCCGCCTATTTGCTCAAGGTTGCCCCGTATCAACGCAACCAGGGAATCAGTGGAGCTGTGCTGATGCTGGTTGATGCCACGGCTTTGCAGGAGGCCCAGCGCGAAATAGCCAAGTTCAAGCAGCTGGTTGATCAGGCAGCATCGGGGCAAATTCTGCTTAACAGATCGGGTGAGTTCGTTTATGCCAATCAGGCCTATTGTGAGTTGACAGGCTACGAGCTGAACGAACTGCTGAAGATGCGTGTTACAGAGATCTCCCCGAGGCTTGATGCGGATTCATTCGACGAGTTGTTCCAGAGCTTGAAGGATGAAACACCGCTGCCATTCGAGAGTGTTGTCGAGGAAAAATCCGGCGCTACCGTGCCGGTGGAAGTGAGTGCAAATTCGGTGCACATCAATGGTGAAGTCTTGCTGTATGCAGCCGTTCAAAACATCTCGGAACGAAAGGATTCACAATCGCGACTGGCGCTGTATCAGAGTGCCATAGAGGCATCAGATAGCGGCATATCCATCGCAGATCTGTCACAGCCCGATGATCCGCTGATCTACGTCAACGGCGCATTCTGCACAAAGACGGGCTATCAGCCGGAGGAGGTAATTGGCCGTAACTGCCGGTTCCTGCAAGGATCAGATACGGATCCGGACACCGTGCGAACGCTGAGAGAGGCTGTCGAATCGCAGGCCTCAACGCGAGTAACGATATTGAATTACCGCAAGGATGGTAGCCAGTTCTGGAATGATCTGATCATCAATCCGGTACAGGGTGAGTCTGGTGTTGTGGAACATTATGTGGCCGTTGCCAGTGACGTCACCGAACATATCGATGAGGCCGTGCAGCTTTCCGAGCGCGAAGCACAAGTGCGTACGTTGCTGAACTCCACTGCCGAAGGCATTGTTGGGTTGGATCGTGCCGGGCGGTGTACGTTTCTGAACCGCTCAGCCCAGGGGCTGCTGTCATTTCAGGAGGGTGATGACACTGTCGGAGCTGACATTGATCATCTTGTGGTTACGCATGACAGTGATGGTGATCGAATCAGCCTGCGAGCGTTACTTGAGCCTGTGTTTACAGCCGGTGAGTCTCGCGAGCTGGAAAATCTGGTGGTCAGCTGCCGTAACGAAAGGCAGTTCTCCGGGGTGTTTCTGGCACAACCGATTATTGAACAGGACAGGGTCATGGGGGCGGTTATCACGTTCAATGACACCACTGAAGACGTTCTGCGCAAACAGGAACTGCTGGCCGCTAAAGAGGCGGCCGATTCTGCCAACCGCGCCAAGAGTGAATTTCTGGCCAACATGAGCCATGAAATACGCACGCCGCTAGCCGCCATCATGGGGTACTCCGATTTATTAGGGCTGTCGCTTCAGCAGGAGGAAAACCGCAACAGCAGCGCTGCCATAAAGCAGAATGCCTTTCATCTGCTGGATATCGTGAATGACATTCTGGACCTGTCCAAGATAGAGTCCGACAAGCTGGAGATAGAAGTATCCCCGGTGTCAGTACCGGCTTTCTTTTCCGGCCTTTACGCCATGAACCGTGTGCGCGCGCTGGAGAAATCCATCTCACTGAGTATCGAGTGTGTGACACCCGTCCCCGAGATCATTCAGACAGACCTGATACGCCTTCGTCAGGTGCTGATCAATCTGATTGGCAATGCCATCAAGTTCACCAACCGCGGGGGCGTTGAAATCCTGTTAGGTGTTGCTGGCGAAGAATTGAGTATCAAGGTGAAGGACTCCGGTGTGGGTATAGACCCTGAACAGATCGATGAGCTGTTCCAGCCGTTCAAGCAAGGCGGCCACACGATAACCCATCTTTATGGAGGTACCGGGTTGGGTCTGAGCATCAGCAAGCGGTTGGTTGATTTGCTGGGGGGGCGCATACAAGTGCGCAGCGTGCTCGGTGAAGGTAGCGAGTTCAGTGTGCATGTGCCTGTCGGCGATCTTGCCGATGTGAACATGCTCAATTCGATCGATTTGGAAGAACCCTCAACGCTGTTGTCTGAAGCCTCGGTCGCGAATTCCCTCAAAGGCCATATACTGGTTGCAGAAGATCAACCGGATGTGCTGACGGCGGTGCAGAGTATTTTGCGCAAGGCTGGCGCCACGGTCAGTGTTGCCTACGATGGCAGGATTGCGCTTGACATGGCGCTGCAACGTCCCGACGCGTATGACTTGTTGTTGCTGGATATACAGATGCCTTTTATCAGCGGCATGGAGGTTACACGGCGATTGAGGCTGGCTGGATTTTCCAAACCGATCATAGCCTTGACGGCGCAGGCCATGAAAGGTGATGAAGAGCTGTATCTGTCCAATGGTTTCAGTGCGTTTCTTCCCAAGCCACTTGATGCCCTGCACCTGATCAGGGAGATTGGTTCATCGTTGAACAGTGTCGAAAACAACGATAGCCCTTGCGACATACTGCTGGTCGAGGATCATGCAGACACCCTCAGGGCCATTCAGCGATTGCTTCAGCGGCGCGGATACGAGGTGAGAGGAGCAGCCACAGGGGCTGAAGCATTGCAGGCGTTCGATGAAAAAGTGCCTGATTTCTGTTTTCTCGACATGCGCCTGGGCGACGTGCACGGCCTGGATCTGTTGCGCAAGATAAAATCGGCTCATGAAACTCAGGAGGTGTCCTTCATTGCGCTGACCGGAAACGCCAAGACACAGGACAGGCAGCAATATGAGGAAGCAGGTATTAAAAGAACGTTGCTGAAGCCGGTTGCGATAGATCAGCTTGAGCAAACGATCGAAGAATTATCCTGAACCATTCAGGTAATCACCTGATCACACCGGAG
>CALLPU010000356.1 GCA_938016235.1 uncultured Granulosicoccus sp.
CAGGTTATTGATGATTTTGTGCGCAGTATCCGGTTTGAAGGCCCGTGGGCTTAGTACAATTTGTGAGGGATTGTCTTAACACATGTTCACTTGTAACCCCGTCAGCAAAATGCCAATTTCGGCCCTCCATTGATACAGGTAGTCATCGACGTGCTTTTCTTCCGTGCCCATCGCGCCGTTGTCGGCCGTTTAGTCATGTTGCTGCTGGCTTGCCTGTCGTTTGCCGGTTATGCCCATGCCTCTCAGCCGCTCAGTCAGGTACGCGCTCTGATCTATTCGCAAACCGCCGCTGAGTTGCAGTGGTCCAGAGCACCCGATGAACGGGTTCAGGTGTCGTATAACGCCCAGGTGCTGGGTGTGCTGGATGCCAACAGCTACTACATCGACGATCTGGACCCTCAGGTAGAGCATCGCTTTGCCCTTCAGTCATTGAACAGCCAGAATGAGCTCTCCGAACCCACGTTCATCACGTTTTCCACAGGTGATTTCCAACCGCCCGTGCGGCAGGTTTATGCAGATTCCTCAGATACGGTCAACACACCGCTGATACCAACGAGTGCCCCGGTTACCTCGACTCTGGCGGATGTCAATGCAAGGGTGTACTCGACATCGGCGGTGGAACTGTTCTGGCGGCGTGCGGGTGCGGTGCTGGTTGAGGTGAATTACAACGGTCAGGTCCTGGGACGGTTTGATGCCGATAGTTTCTACAAAGATGGTTTGAATCCGTCGTCCACTCACACTTTCGAGGTGAATGCCCTGAATGGCAATGGAGAAATCTCGGAGTCGCATTCTCTGTCGTTTAGCACGGCTGGCTTTGCAGGCTCGGTGCAAACGGTACCAGCCACGCTGATCGAACAAGCTGCGGCGCCGGTTGTGCCTGTTGCCGATCAAGCGCCTGTGCAAACTCCGCCCGCTGATCCTCAACCAGAACCAGAACCAGAACCAGCGCCCGTGACTGTTCCGGTCAATGATGCGCCAGCCCCGGATCCTGCCATTCAACCGGTGCGTAACGGCGACTGCGTGGTGCGCTCGCTGGCCGAGTTATCTGACTGTGTTAACGCTGCACAGGGTTTCCAGCGAATCAACATCAGAAGCAACTTGTCCTGCACGAGTAACAACTGTTGCCCCACAGGAGGTGCCTTGTTGCGACTGGATGGCGTACAGTCACTCACCGTTGAGGGTAATGGCTATCGATTGCGTCGAGAGGGCGCGCAGCGCCAGTGCAGTCTGCTGGATGTCACTAATGCCAAGTCGCTAACGTTTCGAAACTGGCAGCTGGATGACGACTCGCGCGTGGCCCCGTGCCTCGTGACAGACCGCTGCCCGCGTATGTTGCATGTGCGCAATTCCAGCAACGTGGTATTCGATCAAATCACGGTCAGCAACAGTAAGAGCTATGCAATTTATATTCAGCAGGTTGATGGTTTTGGCTTTGTGAACAGCCGTTTGGAGAATTCAGGTGTTCTGGGCTTGTACGTGGGCCACAGCGGCAAGACGTCCACCAATGTGCGGATACAGAATTCTGTTTTTCTTGACAACCAGACGAACGGGCTGGCTTTGCTGGGCGTGCGTGGCTCGTCAGTGGACACCAATATCATCAGCAACAATATCTTCAAACGCAATCACTGGCGTGGTCAGTGGCCGGTAGCGCCGCGATACGGTACCGGCTTTACGGGAGGCGGGCAGATGTATATCGCGGAAGCGTCGGGTGTCACCATCCGCGGCAACACGCTGTCGGATGGATTCTGTGAAAACTGCTTTATCCAGCAAACGCTGGGAACCGGTGTCAGCGGCATTGAAATAGCAGTGCCGGGTCAAAACAGCGTCAGGAACGTGCTGATTACAGACAACACGGTAGAGAACCATGATGCTTGGGGCATCTTTGTTAATCAGGGGAGTTCGCTCGACAGTTCAGTCAGCATCACCAACAACCGCGTGTTGAACAACACGGTAGGGCTGAAGGTGGGCGGCGCAAGCGTGTCTGGCAATACGGTTCAGAACCGCTAGCCAGGATATCAGCCAACCCGCTAGCGCTAGGCTGAGTTGCCAGATTCCTGTCGAGTACCTGCAAATCGTTCCATGACCCAGATGGCCAAGGCCCCGGCCGCCATGAGTGCCACGGCAATCCATGTATTGTGGCTGGACAGATCGGGCAGGAACCATTGATAGCTGGTTACCACTTCTCGGGGAGGTTTGCCTGTCCTTTCCACAGTCCGGGTTATCGCTTCCTTCCAGGGCCAGATGACCACCAGCGACCCAATGACAAAGCCTGTCATCAGAGCCAGCGTCTGGTCCGCATGGCGCTTGAATACCCACGACAGCACGTGCGAGAAGGCAATCAGGCCAAACGCGCATCCGGCCGCCAGCGGTATCAGAACAGCCAGGTTCACGGTACTGATAGCGCCTAGAACCAACGCATAATTTCCCATCAGGATCAGCACGAACGAGCCGGACAAGCCGGGCAGGATCATGCTGCTGATTGCCAGAACCCCACACAGAAACACATACAGCATGTGATCATTCTGTGAGGCGGGTGCAAGTGTTGCAATACCAACGGCAATGATGGTTCCGATGGCCAGCGACACCACGGATGCTGCGTTCCATCGTTGTACGCCTTTGGCCACATAAACGATGGACAACAAAATCAGGCCAAAGAAAAAAGCCATGGTGAAACGTTCATGATGCGCCAGCAGGAATTCGAATAGCCTGGCCAGCGTTATGATACTGAACGCCACCCCTCCTAATAAAATGACCAGCCACTGGCCGTCTACGTGTTGCCAGAACGCCGAAAACTGACGGCTGAGCAAGAGCCTGGCTGCCTGCACGTCGCAGCGCTTGATGGCATTGATCAGCCGTTCGTAGATACCGGTAATCAGCGCGATAGTGCCACCGGATACACCCGGGATGACGTTGGCTGCCCCCATGGCGAGCCCTTTGAGAAACAGCGAAATACCACTTGTCATGCTGATGGTTGGTTATCCAGACTTCTGAGGATGGGCAACATCCAGGGTTTGTTATCGGCTATTTCTGCAAATGTCAGACCACTGAGTTCGTAGGGCATGACGAGCCAGTCGTCTGTGATGTTCACGTGAAAGTCGGGCGTAATGGTGGTGCGATTGTGGGCCGGTTTGTACCACGGCACAGCGATCCGGACATCTTCGGGCATGTTGTTCTTGAGCCGCATCGCAAGGCGCCGGAGTACGGCGCTGGTGGTAAGACCGGAACTGAACACGTCGTCCACAATGAGTAGTGAGTCGTCATGACTCAGCGTATCGAGCAAGTATTGAGTGCCATGAATGCGAATTTCAGTTTCCGGATTGTCGACCATCTGCTGGTAGCTGGCCAGACCGCGATAGGAGGTACGGATGGCGATATGATCGGTGGGAATGCCCAGATACTGCAGGCATTCCTGCACGGCGATGCCTGCCACACTGCCACCGCGCCAAAGCCCCACGATAAACGTTGGCCGAAACCCGCTGTTGGCAATGGTGACGCCCAGTCGGTAAGCATCGTGTAGCAATTCCGTTTCTGTAACAAAGCGTTTGTTCTGAGCAGTAGTCAATGGATTGCGGCACTTTGGGAGGGTGGCGTAGAGTGTACCTAGTTTACCTTAAGCAATAGTTGTCATACTGCCGCCTGAATCCGACGTTGGAGAGCCCGCATGAGTGAAAAACTGTATCTGGATGCCCAGCAGTTACTGGAGGACTCGTTCGCTTTGGCTGCCAGCGTGTTCAGCAGCGGTTTTCGCCCCAGTTTCATTGTGGCTGTCTGGCGCGGTGGTGCTCCCATGGGGATCGCTGTGCAGGAACTGTTGAGCTACCGCGGTATTGATTCCGATCACATAACGGTGCGTACGTCGTCTTACCACGACATTGACAAGCAGGCGAGTGAAGTTCAGGTATTCAGCATGAATTACCTGGTGCGCAAGATCAGTGCAGAGGATCGCTTGCTGATTGTTGATGACGTCTATGACACCGGCAGAAGTGTTGAAGCCATCATCACAACGCTCAAAGAGAAAACCCGCCGCAACGCACCGCATGATATTCGTGTGGCAGTTCCGTATTACAAGCCGAGTCGAAACAAGACGGGCCGTGTACCAGATTATTACTTACATGAAACTGACCAGTGGCTTAAGTTTCCGCATTCTCTGGAAGGCTTGTCGATGGAGGAGGTGAAAAAACATCGACCTGAACTAGCGGCAATTCTGGCAGGTTACAAGCCGCCTGATGAAACGCGTTAACGCACTAGATGACAATAAACTGACTGTGTCACGAAACGCTTTACCCGCTTGCCGTTGTTGATTTTATCGCGTTAAACTGCGCTGCCATTCAACACAACCGCTCAGCTTGCTCACGCCTCATGTGCCAGACTTCCATAGGATTTTCAGTTCGCGCGGAGCGTTTCGTTGAGTAGTCGATCAGAAGAAGCACCCACCGCCGAGATTGTGGACATGCTCGGTTTCCTGCACAAGCCGGGGCGTAAACGCATTGCAACCACCGTTGAATTCAGGGAAAGTGCCACCCTGTTATCCATCCGGCAGAACCTGGCCTATCAGGCAACGATGGGCATTGATGATCCTGACAACCTGTCTGCCACGCTGTCTTCGGTAGAGCTCAGCAGAATCAGTAGTGCAGTGCGCCAGTTACTGGACGCAGAGTTTGGTCATTTGCGCGTACACCGTTATCGGCAAGTGTTTGCAGTCGGGCATCATTGTCTGGAAAGCCTGATTGCCGGGTTGCTGCGTGTTCAGTTTCATGCGAGAAAAATCGATGCATCTGCACTGCAGCCTGATGAAGGCGCAGATAACACCGGCACGTCTGTGTCCTGGGGTGTTGGCGATACGCTCACTGAAGCTGAGAACGAACGGATGCGGCGCAGAAGGCTGACCCATTCCTGAGTAACCCGTGTTGGCATTCGCCAACCGTCTTTCCTGTTGAAACGTCAATCCACATCTAACTCTGAAAGCAGGCTTACTCTGCGGTTGAACCGCCGGGCTTGTGTCTGAGGTGCATCTCCAGACGTCTTAGTGCCAACGACAATATCAGTGTGACCAGCAGATAGATGTAGGCCACCACGTTGTAGGTTTCCATAAAGCGAAACGAACCGGCGGCATAGATTTTTCCCAGTTGGGTGATGTCTGCCACACCGAGAACAGATACCAGTGCAGAGTCCTTGATCATGGCGATAAAGTCATTTCCCAAGGGGGGTAACACGGTCCTGAATGCCTGGGGAAATATGACGTAGCGAAAACGGCTGAGCGGGGATAGGCCCAATGACAGTGCGGCTTCTTTCTGACCCGGGCCAACTGACTGTATACCGGCTCTGAAGACTTCTGCGATAAAGGCTGAATAACCGAGTGTCAGCGCGATGATGGCTCTCCACATCAGGGAGAAGTCCCGCGTTCTCATCGGTTTCTCAAGCCACCACCCGAGTGAGACATTGATCAGTTCAACGATAGCCGGTGCGCCGACGAAAGCGATGTAGAACAGCAGCACCAGCATCGGAATACCGCGCATGATCTCGATATAAAATCGCGCGAATTGTCGCAGCACAAGGAAAGGTGAAAGCACAGCCGCCGCTAGCAGCAACCCGAGGATGCTGGCTAGCGAAAAAGCCGTCAGTGTCACAAACGCGGTGACGCCAATACCTTTTACCAGTATCGAGAAAACTTCCGAGTACAGATCATCACTGACGATGCGATAACCTAACCAGACCCCGATGCCCAGCGTAGCGACCAGCCACCATGGAAAGTCAGTTGAGGGACCAACGTTTCCCAAGCCCTTTTTCGAGTTCAACATGGACAGCTACCCGTGGGTGATTCATGGGTAACTGTTCGAGTTGAACGATGACGGCGCTGGTGCACAACCGCAGGTTACTGACCGATCTTGTACTCCAGAAACCATCGCGTGTTCAGTGAATCCAGGGTGCCGTCTTCTCTAAGGCTTGCCAGACCGGCATTGATCGGTTCCACAAGATCAGAACCCTTCGGAAAGATAAATCCGAAGTCTTCCGTGCCCATGGCATCGCCGACCAGTTTGAAGACTCCCGGGTTAGCGTCCACGTAGCCAGCACCAGCGGTGCCGTCGGTAAGTACCAGATCAACATCACCCACACGCAGTGCCTGAATGGATGCGCCGAAGGTCTCGAACAGCTTGATGCGAGGGTTTTGCTCGTTGCCATCGAGCACTTCATACACAGCGGTATAGAACGGGGTTGTGCCTGCCTGAGCGCCGACCAGACCGTCGTCAATCGCGGCGAATTCGGCACCCGAGGTGAAGCGATCTTCATCGGCTCTGACCAGCATGAACATCTCCGAACGCATATACGCGTCGGAGAAATCAACCTTCTCACGACGATCGTCACGGATGGTGATACCGGTCATGCCGATATCGTACTGACCCTCGCTAACGGAAGGGATCATGGCGTCCCAACTGCTGTTTTCGATGACTAGCGTAAAGTTCAGGCGTGACGCCAGCTCAGTCATTGCGTCGTATTCCCAACCGATGGCATCGCCACTCTTGGGGTCAACGAACTGCAGTGGTGGGTACGCGTTCTCGGTGACGACAACCACCTCGCGTCCTTGCAGATCGGGCAGTTCCTGAGCAAAAACGTTGCCCACGCTGAACGTGATTGTCAGCGCAGTCAGAATTCGAAAGGTCTGCAGTATTGATGTGGCGATTTTCATGGTGATGGTCCGTCCGGCCTGTTCGGTTCACGCACATTGTGATCGGCTGAGCCCCGCTGTGCAAGCGGGTGGCCCGTTCAGCGATTACAGCACGTCGAGGCTGTCGCCCATCAGATAAAGTACGCTGAGGCTGATGAGACCAAGGCTCCACACTTTCATCCATAGAATTTTACCGTGTCGCCCAGCCACATACAGGCAAATGCCGATCACGATCGACAGCACCATGGACAGCGTGAGCATGTCATGCATGGACTCGCCGTAGGGAATATCGGGGTTGGGTGGTGCACCCTCTAGATAGCGCATCAGTCGTCTTTCCTGTTGGATAATTCAGCGGCTGAAGGTAGGGTTCCGGGCGGCTGCCGACTGGCCGGGTTCCATAGATCAGACTGTCTCATGGCGCGAGCGTTTTGTACATAAGCTGCAACAACGTGGACAAGCATGACCGTGGCAGGTGCTCTCCCGTCAAGAACGAAGTTTTGCAGCAGGTCAGGATCTACGCTGATGGATGCCTCACCTTTGACTCGCACGGCGTCATCAATGCCGGGTATCAGAAACACCAGGCCAACACGAGGTTCTGCAAGAATGTTGCGTAGCGTGTCTATGCGGTTGTTACCTGTTCGATCGGGGATCGCAATGGTGTGGGCATCCAGTACCTGAAACGCCTTGCCGGGCAGGTCGCCGCGGGGAGAACAATCAATACCCTCATCACCCATACTGGACAGAATGAAAAACGGTGAATGCCTGAGCCAGGATTGCATGGACGGTGTGAGCGACGTGTGCACTTTGGAACGCGATGATGCCCTGGGTTCAGGATAGCGCTCTAGCAGTTCTGCCAGTGTGTTGATGCGATGGGGGGCTATCACGAATTGTTCAGCATACGATGTCTTGGCTCATTGAGCAGACTTGTAGCAGATTCCGAGGGAGCAGGGCAATATGAAACTTGCCACCCCTGATCGTTGGTGTTCAACAGCCACCGTTTGCCCGCTGGGCAGTATCGTGGGGGATATCAGTGGGGTTGTAATATTGCCTGCGGACTTCCGCTCTGGAGTCGTTGTCCGCAGGCATCGCAAAAAGCGCTTCGGCTGTTATGCGTTCTTGGCTTGACGAGACCAGTATAGGTCAGCCAGCGCGGCCAATACGAGGAACTGGTTCAAGATACGGTTAGTTCCAACCTTGTCTAAGCCCCACACCATTGATGCAGCGCCCAAAACTGTCAGAGGGGTTGTATAGGGTCAGGTGGTAGTCTGTACCAGGCGCGACGAACTACGTTCCCAAATGAGTTCGGGTATTCCACGGCGATTGTTCTACCGAATCGCGATAGCTGCGAATGCCATCGGCCAAGGCCGCTGCCAGTCTGTTTCGGTAATCCTCGGTATTAAGCTTTTCCGCTTCATTGATGTTGCTGATACAGGTCAGTTCGATCAGCACGCCCGGAGTGAAGCTGCGTGTCAGCACAAACAGGGTTTCCTGTTTTACGCCGGCATTGTCTGCTTGCGAATTCTCATAGCTGACTTCATTGAAAACCCGTTGTTGCAGCGTGTGCGCCAAGCGCTTTGATCCCTGGGTAAAGGATAAATCATCGGTGGATCGAGCTGCACCGGTGCGTTGCAAACCGGCCGGCTGTCTGGCCGCTTGTTGTGAGGCCTGGCTTTCGGCAATGTTTTCGGGACCTGCGTAATACGACTCCACGAGCGTGACGTCTGTTTGTGGCAAATGGTTAAAATGCAGTGAAATAACCATGTCTGCCTTGCTCTGGCGTATGGCGCTGACCCGGGCATGTCGAGACAGGCCGTTGTCATGTTCGCGAGTCAGTTTGACTTCCACGTCCGAAAATTCAGACAGGAAAAGGCGAACCCTTCGTGCGATATCCAGCGTCAGGTCCTTTTCCAGTAACCCGTTGTGAGCCTTTGCGCCCGGGTCAACCCCACCGTGCCCGGGGTCCAGCATGACCACGAAGGCAGGTTCTTTCACAACATCGTTTTCCAGTAAGCCAGGCGTGTCCAGTTGCTGCCAGGCCGGTCGCTGGAAACCAGCTGGCTTCAGAAATCCGGTGATGTCAGGGTTGGTAAACCGAGTCAATGCCTTGACGACTTTGACGCGCGAGGCGCCGGCTATCTGGCTGTCATCCAGATTTAACGACGAGGCTTGAGACCCGGTGCCGTATTGAATAAACAGCGCACAGGCGGCTGCACTTACAACGCCGCTGCCTCCCAGTAATTTGATATCCATCGAAGCCGATCACAAAACAGTGAAAAGTGTGATGAAGTAATCAAATTATGTGCCAGAGGTTACCTGCAACTGGCACGGAAACTTACCATCCAGTATTCAGCGATGAAAATCAGGAGCCTGCGCGAACCCTTAAGACCAGGCTCTGCATGGCGCGTCCAACGGGGCCCAGACTGTCGAACAGAAGCGCATCAGCCAGTCCTATACCGTTGGGTTCCCAGTAACCGGTACTCTGGGTGCCCAGCCATTCACCGACGGGGTCGCGGTGCAGGACCAGCGTCAGGTCCGTGTTCATGAAGGTCACTTCACTCGGATCGGCATTGCGGCCAAACGCATTGCCACAGTCTGCCAATGGGCAAATACGCTGGAAAGCACTGGCGGTCTCAAACGGCAGCAGGGGTACTGTTTTCATCCACGCCGTGGTGGGGCCCGGTGCGTTGTTCTGACCCGGCGGGTATCGCACACTCACGCCATCACCGTTGAATGCCGGTTTACCGTGCAGCGTTTGCCTGATGGGGAATTCACCCGGTTCAGCCGATTCGGGTGAACCCATATCCACATGCTGGGTGGGCATGTCCATTGGCTCGGCAGGTGTCAGGTGCATGCCTGCGGCCGTGATCACCGTTTTGCCCAGTGCATCGATCAGGCTCGCTTCACTCAGACTGACGGTGCGTCCTTGACGGACAATTTTCGCCGCGATGCTGAAGCCATTGAATGGCACGGGTCGTTGCAGGTTCACGGTGAGTCTGGTCAGTCGCTGTTGTGGCAGTAGCTGTTCAACGGCACGTGCCAGCATCGCGGTGGGTGGACCCGCATGACACGCGTGCTCATCCCAGGGGCCTCGTGTGTGAGCCGTTGGCTCAAACCAGTGGTTGTCTGTGCTGGTAAAAAAACTGTCAGTCATGTTCTTGGCGATGGGTAGTGGCAAGTTGGGGTCAGTCTGTGAACATGGATTTCAAAAACGGCGCGGTACGAGAACGTTTGGACGCGGCTACCTTTGTGGGGGTTCCCTTGGCCACCACTTTTCCGCCGCCCGTACCGCCTTCCGGCCCCATGTCGATGATCCAGTCGGCCTCTGCCATGATATCCAGATTATGTTCAATGACGATGACCGAGTTACTGGCATCCACCAGCCGATGCAACACATGTATGAGCCTCTCGACATCCGCCATGTGCAGCCCAACCGTTGGCTCATCAAGGATGTAAAGCGTATGAGTGCTGACAATGCTCTTGCCGGAAGAGTCTTTGACGGCAGGCTTGGCCTTGGCAAGTTCGGAAACCAGCTTGATGCGCTGAGCCTCGCCACCGCTTAATGTCCGGCTTTGCTGGCCCAGCGTCAGATACCCAAGGCCGACATCCTGCAGCAGCTTTAATGCATGATGAATACTGGAATGACTGGCGAAGAATTCAACACCCTCATCAACATTCATCATGAGCACATCACCGATGGACTTGTCCTTGTAACGAACCGATAGCGTTTCATGGTTAAAACGCTGCCCGTTGCATAACTCACACAGCACACGTACATCAGGCAGGAAACTCATTTCAATCCGTTGCATCCCCTGGCCACCGCACTCTTCGCAGCGTCCCGTGCCTGTGTTGAACGAGAAGCGGCTTGCCTCGTACCCGCGTATGCGTGCTTCAGTGGTATCTGCGTAAAGCCGCCGGATGTTATCCCAGAAACCAATGTAGGTCGCTGGGCAGGAGCGGGAGGTTTTACCGATGGGTGTCTGATCCACTTCCAATAGACGGGAGATGGTATCCCAGCCAGTGATGTCCTCACAGCCTGTCAAGGTGCCAAGCTTGCGGTTCCGTTTCTGGGCGTTCAGAACGCGCAGATTGTCATAAACGACGTCGCGGATGAGTGTGCTTTTCCCCGAGCCTGATACACCAGTGACACAAACCAGTTGTCCCAGGGGAATATCAACGGAGACGTTCTTGACGTTATGCAAGGTGGCATTCTTGATGTGCAACCGGTGAGTCGGTTTGGTTCGGGTTGGATACAGCGGGTGCTTGAGTGGCTGATCGAGTAATTTTCCGGTGACGGACTGGCTGTTCTTGCGCACTTGCGAGAGCGTGCCGGATGCCACGATCTCGCCGCCTCGCACACCGGCGCCCGGGCCGATGTCGATGATATGGTCGGCGCTGCGGATCGTGTCTTCATCGTGTTCTACTACCACGATGGTGTTGCCTTTCTTTTGCAGATTGGACAAGGTTTCGAGCAACATTCGGTTGTCGCGTGGGTGTAAACCAATCGTCGGTTCGTCGAGGATGTAGCACACTCCCTGCAAATTGGATCCCAGCTGTGCGGCCAGCCGAATGCGTTGTGCCTCGCCGCCGCTCAAGGTGGGTGCTGATCGATCCAGCGACAGGTACGACAAGCCCACTTCCTGCAAAAAAGCCAGGCGTGAATTGAGCTCCTTCAGGCTGTCCCTGGCAATGGTGGCATCGCGTTCGTCGAGCACGATGTCATTGAACACGCTGGCAGCCTCAACGATGGATTGAGTGGTGTAATCAGCAATGTTCCATTCCTGGAAATAAACCGCCAGCGATTCGGGCTTCAATCGCTGGCCTTCGCACGACGGGCACACGACGGGCTCTTCTTCAGAATCCCGCCAACCGCGCTCTTCGCCGGTTTGTTCTTCATCAAAGCCGGGAATGATCTGCCCGGTGCCGAAACACTCGGTACACCAGCCATGGCGCGAGTTATAGGAGAACATGCGCGGGTCCAGTTCCGGGAAGCTGCGTTGACAGCTGGGGCAGGCCCGTTGCGTGGAAAACAGCATCTCGTTGGCCGTTGTGCTGCCTATTTTCACCAGGCCGCTGCCAAAATCGACAGCGCGTTGTATCAACGCCTGCAGCTCTGGCTCGTGCTTCACATCCACGGTTAGCGAGCCAACCGGCAGGTCGATAGTGTGCTCCTTGAATCGATCCAGTCTTGGCCAGTTATCGGTGGGCAGGGATTCTCCATCCACACGCAGCGACGTGAATCCTTTGTTCAATGCCCATTTGGCAAGATCCGTGTAATAGCCCTTGCGATCCACGATCAGTGGTGCAAACAAATGAACCGTTTTGCCGCGATGTTGTTTGATGATCTGAGCGGTGATGGCATCCACGGACTGCGCTGAAATTTCCACCTCGCAGTCCGGGCAATACTGAACGCCGAGTTTGACAAACAGCAGCCGAAGAAAGTGATAAATCTCGGTCATGGTAGCAACCGTGCTCTTTCGTCCACCCCGGCTTGTACGCTGTTCAATGGCGACGGTCGGTGGTATTCCAGTGATGGCATCCACATCCGGGCGAGACGCCGGTTGAACGAACTGTCGTGCGTAGGCGTTAAGTGATTCAAGGTAGCGGCGCTGGCCTTCGTTAAACACGATGTCGAACGCTAGCGTGCTTTTACCACTGCCACTCATGCCGGTAATGACGGTCAGCTTGTCGCGAGGTATGGAAACATCCACGTTTTTCAGATTATGCTCACGCGCCTTGTGTACCCTGATGGAGTCGTCCGGTTCGGTGGCGACCAGCGTAGCCTTGTCGTTGGCCAGAGCGTTTGCATACTCGCTTGATCGTGCCTCTGCGATACTGTTCTGGGCCAGCCGATCCGTGGCTTCCCGGTAGTCTCTCAAGGACGCTGCGGTAACGCTCGTCTTGTGTGCCATGACCTGTTTTGGCGTTCCCTTGCAAATTACCTTGCCACCCGCCTCACCACCGGCCGGGCCGAGATCGATAATCCAGTCGGCATTGATGATGACATCCAGGTTGTGCTCAATGACCACCAGAGAGTGGCCTTGTTCGATCAACTGTTCGAATGCTCCGAGGAGTTTGTCGATGTCTTCAAAATGCAAGCCGGTTGTTGGCTCGTCAAACAGAAACAAGGTGTTACCGGCTATGGTTCGTTTCGAGCGTGTCATGGCGGCCTGACCAAGGTAGGCCGCCAGCTTGAGCCGTTGTGCTTCACCGCCGCTCAGCGTGGGCACCGGTTGACCCAGTTGCAGATAGCCCAGCCCGACATCCTTGAGTGGTGTCAGCGCTATCAGTACAGCCTTTTCATCGGCGAAAAACTCCAGTGCCCGATTGACGGTCATCTCCAGTACATCGGCAATGGACTGTCCTTCCGCGTCAGTGGCGTTGAACAGTTTGATCTCCAGCAATTCCGGTCGGTATCGGCGACCTTGGCACTCAGCGCAACGCAGGTACACGTCAGAGAGAAATTGCATCTCGACATGTTCAAAGCCGTTTCCTGAACACACTGGACAACGCATGCCGGAGTTGAAACTGAAAGCACTGGCCTTGTAGCCGCGTTCACGAGCTTCCGGTATTTTCTCAAACAGCTTTCGGATTGCTTCAAAGGCGCCGGTGTAGCTGACAGGATTTGATCGCGCCGATTTACCGATGGGTGACTGATCCACCAGGATGACGTCTGTGAAATGTTCAGCACCGGTGATGCTGTCATGGGCTTCGGGTAGATCCTTGGGTTTTCCCTTGAGCGCAGACACCGCATTGAACAGAGTGTCCTGAATCAGCGTGGACTTGCCCGAGCCGCTGGGGCCTGTCAGGCAGACGAGTCTGTTCAGCGGTATCTCCAGCGTAACGTTTTTCAGGTTATGGCCGCGGGCTCCAGCGAGGATCAGTTTTTTGGCATCTCTGGTCGTTCGCTTTGAGGATGTGAAGCTGAGTGTCTTGTCACCGTTGAGGTATTGTGCGGTTATTGAGTCAACATGCTGCAACAGGCGAGTGGGCGTGCCATTGAACACAATGGAACCGCCGGCATTTCCCGGGCCGGGACCGATGTCGATGATGCGATCGGCTGCCATCATGAGCTGCGGGTCATGTTCTACCACAATCAGGGTATTGCCCGCATCCCGCAGTCTTTGCAGCACACGAATAACCCGATCCATGTCCTGGGCATGCAGCCCTATGCTCGGTTCGTCCAGCACAAACAGGGTATTCACGAGCGATGTGCCCAGAGCAGTGGTCAGATTGATGCGTTGGACCTCGCCTCCAGACAAGGTGCGCGATTGCCGGTCCAGTGTCAGGTAACCCAGCCCGACATCATTCAGGTACGTGAGTCTTGAGCGCATCTCCTTGACCACCATGGTTGTCGCATCGTCTGCGTGTCCTTCAGCGATGGCTTCAACAAACTCTCTGACCCGATCCAGGGGCAGGCGCATGATGTCGACAATGTTCAGCCCGGGCAGTGTTTTCATGCGACGGGCAGAGATCGACGAATGATGCGGTTTGTGACGATCCTTCAACGCAATCACAGCCTGGGCATCATCCAGAGAACCGACTCGCCAGTTCAGGGAAGCAGGCTTCAGACGCGCGCCATAACATGCTGTGCATTCATCGTAACTGCGATACTTGGCCAGCATCACGCGCACATGCATACGGTAGGATTTGCGTTCCAGCCAGTCGAAAAAACCCACGACGCCATACCAGTGATCTTTTCCGGAAAGACCATCGCCCTGTATCACCCATTGTTGATGGGCGTCAGAGAGCTCTTCATAAGGTACATCCAGCGGAACTTTCTGACGTTTGGCGGCTCGCTCCATTTCGCGCTGGCATATCGAAGATTTTTCGGTCTGGAATACTTTGACCGCACCGCCTTTAAGCGTTTTTGAAACATCGGGAATGGCCAGGCGATAGTCGATGCCGATAACACGCCCAAACCCCTTGCAGGTTTCGCAAGCGCCGATCGGCGAGTTGAACGAAAAACTGGACGGTGTGGGTTCACGGTATTTGATATTGCACGCCTCGCACTGCAGGGCGGCTGAGTAGGTTGTCTGTGCAATGGATTCGCGATTGTCGTCGAGAGTGTGGACGGTAACCTTGCCTTGACCGTAGCGCAGACCGGCTTCAATCGCTTCGATGAACCGGCCAAGGTTGTCGTCACTGGTTTTCAACCGGTCCTGGATAACATCCAGGGATTTGGCGGTTTGCTGGTGAACCCGCGTGTAGCCCTGGCGAGCGAGCCAGTCCTGAATTTCGTCGGTGGAGAAATTGGCAGGCACAGGTACCTGAAAGGTCACCATGACGCGCACTGGCTGCGATTCGGAAAACCAGTCCTGGCTGATGTGTTCAGGTGTATCGCGCTGGACAGATTGCCCACACTGACCGCAATAGAGCTCTGCCGTTCTTGCGAACAGCAGCTTGAGATGATCGTTCAACTCGGTCATGGTGCCGACCGTGGACCTAGACGTGCGCACCGGGTTGGTCTGGTCGATGGCGATTGCGGGTGGAATACCCTCGATCCGATCGACACGGGGCTTGTCCATGCGATCCAGAAACTGTCGGGCATACGGGGAGAAGGTTTCCACGTAGCGCCGCTGACCTTCGGCGTAGATGGTGTCAAATGCCAGCGTGGATTTTCCACTGCCACTGACACCGGTCACGACAATCAGTTCGCCATGCGGCAGGGTCAGATCCAGATGCTTCAGGTTGTTCTGATGCGCATTCTCGATCAGTATGTGCTTGCTCATGTATCAGCCGGTGTGTGACAGTCGACATAGTGTACGGGTCTGAGTAGAAGTGGACTATGAGACCGGCTCGAAATTCTCAGGTTAGTGTTCATCAAGATGGAAGGGGCGGAAACGGTGGATGTCATCCAGCAAGCAGTTGAATCATTTACGCGTGACGGGTACTACGTGGCCCGTGCACTCATGTCAGCCGACGAGGTGGAGGCGCTGGTCAGCCTGATTGACAAGTCACTGTCTCCGGCTCTGGCGCCGGTGGAATTCGAGGCTGACGTTCACTATCCCGGAGCGCCAGTGTCCAAAACCGCGCCGGGTGGGCAGACACCCAGGCGGCTGCTGCATGCCTATGGTCGCGATGCACGCTTTCGACATGTCGGCTGCCACCCGACAGTTGTCGCGATGCTCAAGGCATTGATGGATGCCGAGTCCATACGCCTGTCGCAGAATCATCACAATTGCGTGATGACCAAGCACCCGGGATTCAGCAGCGTCACCAGCTGGCACCAGGATATTCGCTACTGGCGTTTCGACCGCCGTGAGCTGGTTAGCACGTGGTTAGCGCTGGGGCCTGAGAATCGTGACAATGGCGGGCTGCTGGTTATTCCAGGTTCCCATACGCTTGATTTTGAGCCAGGGCAATTCGATGCGTCGCTGTTTCTGCGCACGGATCTTGAGCAGAATCAGGCATTGTTAGCGAAAGCCATCCCCGTTGAACTCGATGCCGGTGACATGCTGTTCTTCCATTCACGCACGTTGCATGCGGCGGGTCAGAACGAATCCAGCGTGGTCAAGCGATCGCTGGTATTCACTTACCGGGCGGAAGACAATCAACCGATACCCGAAACGCGTTCGGCAACTTACGAAGATATTCCGGTGTCCTCCCATTGACGGATTCTTTCAATAGCCCCATCAACGGGCTGACGTTTGCTCCAGAGTGGGCAGGTACCAATATTTTCATGGCCTGTCAGGTGGTGCGGGATTGTTCAGACTCACTCTATCCGGCGGAACTGGGCTGTATCGGTGGTGTCGCCGACAAGCGTCGAAACACGTTCTCGACCGGGCGAAGTGCGGCGCGCGCGGCACTGGCAGAAGCTGGGCTGGGTGCCGCGGAGCTGCCGCGTGCAACCGATGGATCGGTTATCTGGCCAGCGGGCATTACGGGCAGCGTGACTCACACAGATGAATGGGCTGTGGCGGCCGTTGCCGTGCAGGCCATGAGTGATGCCAGATCACTGGGTATTGATCTGGAAAGAATCAAGCCGCTGGAGGCGGGTGTGTTGAAGCTGATTGCCACCGAAAACGAACTGGCAGAGCTTCTTGATACCGGCAAGAAGCGCTGGCACGCCACCGCCCTGTTCGGGCTGAAAGAAAGCCTCTATAAATGTCTGCGGCCCTCGTTTGGTCGTTTCATCGAATTTCACGATGTGGAAATAATCGGCCTGGCCAGTGGCCGGCCGCACATCCGCTTCAATAGTGAGAGGCTGCGCGGGCATTGCGACCCGACTGAACTGGAACTGCGCATGGCCGTGACCGCCGAGCATGTGTTTTCGATGGTGTGGCAGCGCGACACCTGAGAGTCTGTCGTATACCGGCGAGCCTTGCGTCTGTTCGACAGCTTACCGATGCGGTGGGCGCTGCTGTATATTAGGGCTCTTCGTCAACGCCGTATGGCAGGCCAGCCTGGTTGGCCGGTTCCCGTCTATTAAACCGAAGATTCCACATGCAGGACCAATACGATTTTCACCGCACGGAAGCTGACGTGCAGTCTGTCTGGACGTCCAACGATGCGTTCAAGGTCACCGAGGACCCGGACAAACCCAAATACTATTGCCTGTGCATGTTTCCTTACCCCAGTGGCAGCCTGCACATGGGCCATGTCCGAAATTACACCATTGGCGATGTGGTCTCACGTTACAAGCGCATGCAGGGTTTCAACGTCCTGCAGCCCATGGGGTGGGATGCGTTTGGGCTGCCAGCTGAAAATGCAGCCATCAAGAACAACACGGCCCCGGCCAAGTGGACCTACGCCAACATCGACGAGATGCGCGAGCAGTTGCAGAAGCTCGGAATCGCCTACGACTGGTCGCGGGAAATCGCCACGTGTACGCCAGAGTACTATCGTTGGGAACAGTGGTTCTTCACACAGCTGGTCAAAAAAGGGCTGGCCTACAAGAAAATGGCAGTCGTCAACTGGGATCCGGTCGAAGAAACCGTGCTGGCCAATGAGCAAGTCGACGCCAATGGGTGTGGATGGCGATCCGGTGCCAAGGTGGAGCGCCGCGAAATTCCGCAGTGGTTTCTGAAGATCACCCAATATGCCGATGAATTGCTTGAAGAGACGGACAAGCTCGACGGCTGGCCTGAGGCTGTGCGCACGCAGCAGAAAAACTGGATTGGACGCTCAGAAGGGGTGGAGTTTGAATTCGCGCTGGCAGGGCGAGGTGATAAACCCGTCGATGTGACTGATGACGGCGAAGCCGATTCCCTGCGCGTGTACACCACGCGGCCTGATACCGTTGCAGGCGTTACCTACATGGCCGTCGCGGCTGAGCACCCGGTAGCTCGCGCCATCAGTCTGCGCAATTCTGAAGTGGCCGATTTCATCGCCGACTGTACCAGTACGGGTACGTCGGAGGCGGCCATGGAAGCCATGGAAAAGCGCGGTGTACCGTTAGGCATTGAGGCGATCAATCCGGTTTCGGGTGAGCGAATTCCTGTTTACGTGGCAAACTTCGTATTGATTACCTATGGCACCGGGGCGGTCATGGCCGTTCCCGGGCACGACCAGCGTGACTGGGAATTTGCCAGTAAATATGGCCTGCCAATCAAGCAGGTGGTGCAGTCCACGCGTGAGCCGGTAGACGTCAGCGAAGCGGCATTCACCGACAAGCAGGATACGGTCACGATAAATTCCGGCGAGTTCGATGGGCTGGATTTTGCGGCGGCTTTCGATGCCACGGCAGCCCATCTGGTCAAGGTGGCCAAGGGTGAGCGCAAGGTTAACTACCGTTTGCGTGACTGGGGCGTATCACGTCAGCGCTATTGGGGTTGTCCTATCCCCATTATCTATGATGAAGAAGGCAACGTTCATGTTGTGCCGGAAGAAGATCTGCCGGTCAGGCTGCCTGAGGATGTCGCGTTTTCCGGCGTCAAGTCGCCGATCAAAGACGACCCCAACTTCATCAATACAACGGTGCCGGGTACTGACAAGCCGGGCACACGAGAAACCGATACCTTCGACACGTTTTTTGAGTCTAGCTGGTATTACGCACGCTTCAGTTGTCCTGATGCCATGCAGATGCTGGATGAGCGTGCCAACTATTGGCTGCCGGTCGATCAGTATATCGGTGGTGTTGAACATGCCGTTCTGCATTTACTCTATGCGCGCTTTTTTCACAAGCTGATGCGTGATGCCGGATTGGTAGTCAGTGATGAGCCTTTCACACGGTTGTTGACGCAGGGCATGGTGGTCGCTGAATCGTTCTACCGTGAAACTGACGGTGGCAAGCCGGAGTACTTCAATCGCAAGGAGCTGGACATTGGCTATGACGACAAGGGGCGTATTGCGAGTGCCGTGCTGATCAGAGACGGTCAGCCGGTTACCGTGGGCCGCATCGAAAAAATGTCCAAGTCCAAGAGCAATGGTGTTGATCCTCTGGAAATGGTGGAGCGATATGGTGCGGACACCATGCGCCTGTTTTCGATGAGCGACACACCACCGCATCAGTCACTGGAGTGGAAAGAAGGCGGTGTGGAAGGTATGCATCGATTCCTCAAGCGCGTGTGGCGCGAAGTAGGATCACTCGATCAGACGTTCATGCAGTCGAGTCTGGATACCACTACCTTGAACGCTGCGCAGAAAGATTTGCGACGCAAAACGCATGAGACGATTGCGAAGGTCACTGATGACATTGAGCGGCGCATGACGTTCAACACCGCTATCGCGTCGATGATGGAGCTGTTCAATGAGATCACTCGCTTCGAAGATCGCACAGACGCCGGCAAGGCGGTAGTTTTTGAAGCCTGTAGCGCGCTGGTTCGTCTCCTGAGCCCGTTTGTGCCGCACATCACACATGAGCTTTGGCAAAGCCTGGGATACACCACGGCGTTGATTAATGAAGCGTGGCCAGAGACCGATGAAGAGGCTTTAACCCGGGATCAGCTGGAGCTGGTGGTTCAGGTTAACGGCAAGCGTCGATCGTCTATCACTGTGCCCGCTGGAGCTTCACGGGAAGATTGCGAAGCAGCGGCTCGAGCCGATGCGGGCGTGCTCAAGCACATTGACGGGTTGAACGTGGTCAAGGTCATCGTTGTGCCAGGCAGGTTAGTGAACATCGTTGCGAAGTAGGTGAATGTTCTCAGGCGTGCCTTTGAAACAGCTTGCGGCAATCCGTACTTTTTATTGATGCTTGCACCCCTGTTATGGGGTGGCAATGCTGTGGCCGGGCGCCTGGCTACAGCGGATTGGCAACCGTTCACCATCACGAGTGTTCGTTGGCTCTGCGCCACGATTCTGCTGCTGCCGTTTGCCATTGGCCCGATGAGACGGGACTGGGCCTTATTGAAACAGCACTGGCTGGTACTCTTCTCTTTGGGTGCTTTTGGCATGGCTGCATTCAATCTGCTGATGTACCTTGCGTTGAATTACACCACGGCGATCAATGTCAGCATAGAGCAGGCGTCCATGCCCATGTTGATCATGCTGGCCAATTTTTTCATTTTGTCGCAACGTGTTCGATGGTTGCAAATCGTCGGTCTGGTGCTAACGCTGCTCGGTGTGCTGGTGACCACAACCGCAGGCGAACCGCAGCGCTTTTTCTCTGAAGGATTGAACCGCGGCGATGCCATCATGTTACTGGCCTGTGTGTTCTATGCTGGCTACACCTTTGGATTACGCTGGCGGCCCCCGATACACTGGATGAGCTTCATGTGGGTGATAGCCGCCAGTGCATTCATCATGACTGTTCCGTTTGCGCTCTGGGAGCTACGCCAGGGGCAGTTTGCCATGCCAGGCCAGACTGGCTGGCTCGTGCTGCTGTACGTCATCATCTTTCCGACGGTTGTCAGCCAGCTGTCTTACGCGCGCGGTGTGGAATTGCTCGGCAGTAATCGGGCAGGACTGTTTCTGAATCTGGTCCCTATTTTTGGGTCAATACTGGCGGTGTTGTTATTGAGTGAGGCCTTCCGCTGGTACCACTTGCTAGGCCTGATGCTGGTATTGGCCGGTATAACGCTGGCGGAGCGTGCCGCCGACAAAAGCGGATAGCGACGGATTGCTCTTGAGCCGACGTTACTGGACCCGCCTGAGCGTCACTGAATTGTCATCTCGCCGCTTTACTCTTTTTTCCATTCACAACACGGTGCGCACTAGGTAGTATCAAGTGCCCCACAACTGGAAGAGAGAAGTCATGAAGGTAAAAACCGCACTGACAGCATCTGCTGCAGCGATCATGTTCAGCTTGTCCATTGGACCAGTGGCTCTTGCGCAAAGCGCGTTGCTTCAGGCTGATAATGTCTGGATGACCGATGCCGAAGCTGAATTGCAAAAGCGTCTTGCCAGACAGCCGAACACCAACCGTGCGAAGAACGTCATCATCATGGTTGCCGATGGGAATGGTGTGGGAACCAACTACGCCACGCGCTTGTATCACGGGCAATCCAATGGAAACTACGGCGACGAAAACGTTCTGCCCAAAGAAACGCTGCCTCATCTGGCGCTGGTCAAAACCTACAACGTCAACGCACAAACACCGGATTCTGCCGGTACCGCCACTGCCATGCTGGCAGGTGTGAAAACCAAGGCTGGCATGATTGGCGTTGACGAAACCGTCAATCGGGGTGACTGCTCCACCGTCGAAGCTGGCAAGGTCACGTCCATACTCCAGCTGATGTCTGAAGCCGGAAAGTCTACCGGTATCATCAGCACCGCTCGGCTTACGCACGCCACACCGGCGGCGGGATATGCGCATGCCGCGGATCGTAATTTTGAAGATGATTCCGCGCTGCCTGAAGGCTGCGAGGTTCCGGACATCGCGGTGCAGTTGATCAACGCGATGGAATCGGGAACGGTTGACATCGCCATGGGTGGTGGACGTCGTCATTTCATTCCGGAGGAATTTGAAGATGAAGAAGGTAAAAACGGCAGGCGCACAGACGGCCGCAATCTGGTCGAAGAGGCAAAAGCGCTAGGCGCTCAGTACGCGTTTGATGAAGAATCCTTTGCCGCAATCGATCTGTCCAGTGAAGCACCCGTACTCGGTTTGTTTGAATCCTCGCACATGAAGTACGAGAATGATCGCGTCAATGAGCCTTCACTCGCTGACATGGTAGAAGCGTCCATTGCTGCCCTTCAACCTAATGAAAACGGTTTTTTTCTCGCCGTAGAAGCCGGTCGTGTGGATCACGCCAACCACGGTAGTAACCTGCATCGCACTGTTACTGATGGCGTTGCCTTTGCCGAAGCGGTGCAGAAGGCCATGGAACTGACCGATGATGCGGATACTCTTCTTATCGTGACGGCTGATCACGAGCACGCCATCGCGTTCAATGGATACTGCGGGCGAGGTACACCGATTACCGGCTTGTGCTACGGCATTGACGGGGAAGGCATTGCGCACAACGGTGAAGTGCAGTTAGCCGATGATGGTCAACCCTATACCGTAGTAGGTTATCTCAACGGTGGTGGCAGTATTCTGAAAAAGGAAAAGATGCCTGCCGAGATGATGATGGAAGCAGATATCGTGGCTGAAAATACGGATGAAGCTGCCGGCGAGCAGGTTGCGGAGGCAGAGACTGATAATGTCTCTACCAGTGATGCGATTCAGGCTCACGGCGATCGCCTCGCTGCAGATCTTCTGGCGCAGTTGGATATCACCACTGAGGTGGATGAAGATACCGGGAAATCGGAAAGCTATCGATGGATAGGGTCGCGTGGTCCGCTGACTCAGGAAGAGGCTACAGACCCGGATTACATTCAGCAATCCATGCTGCCGAGGGGTTCGGAAACGCATTCAGGTGAGGATGTGGCGGCTTATGCCAGCGGACCCTTTGCTCATCTCATCGATGGCACTATTGAGCAGAACTTTCTGTTCAACGTGATGCGGCATGCCGCTTTCGGGGAATGAAAGAGCTTTCATACAACCACCTTGTAATGAACATGCCCCCTCGAGGGACATCGCGGCGACAGTTTCTGGCACAGTCCGGAACTGTTGCTGCCGGTTTGTTGCTGGGTGCGGACGTTGCTCATGCTGAACAGCGCGCTATAAAACTGCGCGACCTGTACGAAAAAGACATGTCTTTTTCTCCATTTGCGGAGAATACGAAGGGTCAGCGGATTGCTGTAAAGGGATTTATGGCACCTCCGTTAAAAGCCCAGTCACCCTTTTTCGTGTTGACCAAACGTCCGATGGCCACCTGTCCTTTTTGCAATGATGGTGATGAGTGGCCGGATGATCTCGTGGCGGTTTACGCAAAACGTATTGTTGATGTTCAACCCTTCAACGTTGCGTTGGTGGTTAGCGGCACACTGGAGCTTGGTGACTATAAAGACCCCGATACCGGCTTTGTCAGTCGGGTACGGCTGGTGAACGCCACGTTCAAACGTGGCTGACAGCACGCAGGCGGTAGATCTCTACCGCCTGCACCAGCTGACGCTGAACCGCGGTGGTGGCTCGCCACTGTTGCACGTGGATGACGCGTTTTTTCCAGAGGGGCAATTCGTTTGTCTGACAGGCCCGTCGGGTGCGGGCAAGTCCAGCCTGCTCTTTGCGCTGGCTGGCCTGAACCGGAACCTGTCTGGCAGCATAATGTTCCATGGCAGCAACCTGGCCGGCTTGTCCAGCACCGAGCTGGCAGCGCTCAGACGCACATCGCTGGGCATCGTGTTCCAGCATTTTCAGTTGTTCGATGAGCTCAATGCATTCGATAACGCTTCCATGCAGGCGTTGTGGGGAGCGCGATCAAATAGACGCAAAGTGGAAGAACGCGTGGGAGAGTTATTGAGCAAACTGCAGATCAACGACCTCAGCTCACCTTGTGCTCAACTCTCTGGTGGGGAACGGCAACGGGTTGCTGTTGCACGGGCATTGGCCTCCAACGCGTCTGTGTTGCTGGCCGATGAACCGACAGCCAGTCTGGATCGGCAAACCGGTGCGGAACTCATCACTCTGTTGATGGATAACACCGTGGGCATCGGACGCACATTGATCGCCTGCTCACACGACCCGGCAATGGTTGAGCGTGCTGATAGTGTGTGGTCGCTGGGTGACGGTGGCATGCAACGGATACGCTGAAGGTGTTCTCTTACGGGTGGGATTCGTTGTCCGCGTCTACTCAGGACGCACTGGTACTGATCGTGTTGATCTTGTTGCCTCTGGGTATTCTCTGGGGCGTGCAACGGCGATTCAGGTTGATGCCGGTTGTTACCGGCTTGCTCCGGCGGCATAAACAGGCAGCTACAGCGATTGTGTTGCTGATCGGTCTTGCCACGGCAGTGACGGTCGTGTTCACCGTTCAGGAAAAAGCGTTGAAATCCGGGTCGGCTCAGGCGGCTGACAAGTTTGACTTGATTGTGGCGGCACCGGGTAGTCAGGTGGATGGGTTGCTGGCCACGGTTTATCTGCAGCCAACGGCCTTGCCCTTGCTGCCTGCGTCCGTTGGCGCCGAGTTAAGAAGGCAGGCGGATGTCCTTTTTGCTGCGCCTGTGGGGTTCGGCGATCATGCGCAAGGCTATCCCCTGATTGGCACAACCGGTGATCTTGTGTCGCATTTGACCAATACGGTTGAGCCAGCCTGGTTTGACCGAATTGACCAGGCGCTGGCGGGTAGTGAAACCCCGTTCCAGATCGGCGATATCATCAAAGCGCAACATGGTCATGTATCTGATGATTCTCATGAGCATCAGGATGAGCTGCGTGTTGTGCGTCGTTTACCGGTTACGGGTACGCGCTGGGATCACGCGCTGGTGGTTCCGATAGAAGCGCTCTGGAAAATGCATGGTTTGGGCGATTTTGCACTCAACCAGCAGGGCGGTGGGGATAGTAGCGCAACCGAATCCGTGCTCCAGCAACCCGGTGTACCCGCTTATATTGTCGTAGCCAAAAACACCGGTGCTCTGTATTCACTACGCCAGCAATTCAATGCACGTGACAGCATGGCGTTTTTTCCTGCCGAAACGTTGAGCAGACTGTTTTCGGTATTGGGTTCTGTTGCAGATGTCGTCGGCGTCCTGACTCTGCTCACACAGTTGCTGGTGGGGTTGGCGGTATTGTTGAGCGTGTTTATTCTGATGCGCTCTCTGTCGGCTCGTTTTGCCACGCTGTTCGCGCTCGGTGCACCAGCGTCATTCCGGTTTTCTCTGATCTGGACGTATGCTGCCGTGCTGATTATTGCCGGCACGGTTCTGGGTCTGGGGTTGGGTTGGGTGGGTGCCAATGGACTGGCGAGCTGGCTCAGCCACTACACTCGTGTGTCTGTCGAGCCGCAGTTGTCACTCGTCAACGTAAGTCTCGTTGCACTGTTTCTGAACGCCATGCTGATTCTGGCCTGCCTGCCCGCCTGGCTGGTAGCCAGGCAACAGCACAGTTATCAGGACTTCAGTTAAGTGGAGGCTAGCGGCTCTAGCGGCTCTTTTTCGCGTATATCCGGTACCGAACCCGATGGTTTTTCATCGACTGGCTGGCACAGCCTTCAGCTGACAGAGAGTCTCTCAGCTGAGACTGCGTAAGTCGAACCCGTTGATCAATGATCTGAGCGACGTCAACAGGTGTCAGACTTGTGTTTTCCTGTTCAAGTTCGTTCTGCAGCTTGGCGGTTACCCTGTCAAGCGTGTGGTCAAACCGCTCCTTCAGTTCACTGACATCGCTGTCGCAGAACTCCACTGCCGTTCGGGTCTCGATCAACAGGTTGTGAATGTAGCGAGGTTCAGTTCGATGACCGGCCTTGACGAATGCAAACACCTCGGCAGCCAGAAAGGCTGCCACAATGAGGCAGGCGAGCAGGGTACCGCCATTCATGGTCAGGCTCGCCAGCTACGCTCAAACGGTAATCGCCAGGCCCTCGGTGCGATCAGTTGGTGTATGGCGTTGGGGCCCCATGATCCAGGTGAATATCGGCTCACTGGAGGTGGTGTATCGAGTAAGGGCGCCGACACCTCCCAAAGACGTTCAATACCGGTAGAGGTGGTGAACAGCGTGTGATCTCCTCGCATGGCGTCGAGAATCAATCGTTCGTAAGCCTCGAGCACTTCGCCGATGTGCTTGGTTTCGTCCATCGCAAATTGCAGGCTGTGCTTGTCCAGTTTCATTCCCGGACCCGGGCGCTTCCCATAGAACGACAACGAAGTTCGTGAAGAATCTGACAGATCAAACGTGAGGTGGTCAGGGCCGTGCAGGCCAACCCCCGAGTCTTTTGGGAACATGCTTTTGGGGGGTTCGTGAAAGGCAATGGATATGATGCGTTGACCTTCGGCCAGTCGTTTTCCGGTTCGCAGATAAAAGGGAACACCTGCCCATCGCCAGTTATCGATGGAACATTTGAGCGCAATGAAGGTTTCCGCTTCGGATTCCGGATTAACCCCTTCCTGTTCACGGTAGCCACTGTATTGACCGCGAACAGCGTGATGGGGCTGAATCGGCATCATGCTGCGAAAGACCTTGTTCTTCTCTTCGCTGATGGACTTCGGCTCAAGTGCAACGGGAGGCTCCATTGCAACAAACGCAAGAATTTGAAACAGATGAGTAACCACCATGTCGCGAAATGCGCCGGTTGTTTCGTAAAACGCCGCGCGGTTATCCAGACCCAGGGTTTCGGGCACATCGATCTGTACGTGCTCGATGAAATTGCGATTCCATATCGGCTCAAACAGGCCATTCGCAAACCGAAATGCCAGGATGTTTTGAGCTGGCTCCTTGCCGAGAAAATGGTCTATGCGGAAGACCTGTTCTTCCTTGAATACCTTGTGCACTTCACCGTTCAGTTTGACCGCTGATTGCAGGTCCACACCAAAGGGTTTCTCCATGACCACATGCGCACGATCAATCAGGTTTGCTTCGCCAAGCAATTGAATCACGGACAGGGCTGCGTTGGGCGGCACGCTGAGATAGTGCAATCGACGGCTCTCACCCTCAAATTCACTCTCTGCCTGTTGCACCGCTTTTTCGAGTGCACCGGCTCCGGCAGACAACGGCACATAGTTCAGTCGGTCCTTGAACGTATCCCAGGCATCGGCGTCGATCTCCCGTGACGAGAACTCATCCAGCGATTCTCTGCACAGGTTCTGAAAGTCCGTGATGGACAAGGTATCCAGCGACACACCAATGATCTTGCAATCGGGTATGAAACCTGAGGACGAGAGATGGAACAGTCCGGGGATAAGCTTGCGTTTCGCCAGATCACCGGTGGCTCCCACCAAAACAACGACTTGAGGAAATTCTGGTCCTACTCCGGGTGCTACTGTTGCCATGGTCGCAAGGTCTCATCGTTTGGACGGTACACAGGGGTACTGTAACAGCTGTTGATCCTGGGCAAACTGTTGCGGCGTATCATGAATCATTCAGACCGGGGCCTGCATATTTCACGGTAGCGTTTTCACGGCGAATGAATAAAACTCTGCGGTTAAACGAAATGAGAGAGAACTTCATGATTGATTTAGCAGGAAAAACCGCGTTGGTTACCGGTGCAGGTAGAGGCATTGGAAAAGCGGTGTGTATCAAACTGGCCGAGCTCGGTGCCGAGGTGGTCTTGCTGGCCAGATCTGCCAGCGAAATCAACGAGGTTGCCGATCTGATCGGCAGCCAGGCACTGGCGGTAACGTGTGATGTTTCTCGCTACAGTGATGTGCAAAACGCAATGGACGCCTGTGCCGAGCGTTTTGGCCGTCTGGATATTCTGGTCAACAACGCGGGAATCATCGATCCCATTGCCCGTCTGGAAGATTCCGATGCAGACCAATGGGGACGCGTGGTCGACATTAACGTCAAAGGCGTTTACCACTGTTTGCGTGCGGCCTACCCGTTAATCAAGGCAGACGGCGGTGGAGTCATTATCAACCTGTCCTCTGGAGCTGCCAGCAATGCACTGGAAGGGTGGAGTCACTACTGTGCGACGAAGGCGGCAGTGCTGTCACTGACTCGTTGCGCGCACAAGGAATGGGCCGAGCAGGGAATTCGAGTGGTGGGCCTGTCTCCGGGAACCGTGGCAACGGGTATGCAGGAATCGATTCGAGATTCGCGGATCAATCCAGTCAGTCAGCTGGACTGGTCGAGCCACATTTCAGTGGATGATGTCGCGCAGGCGGTGGCATGGTTGACACAGGATGAGTCGCGAGAGTTCGATGGTCAGGATTTTTCCTTGAAAACGCCCGAAGGTAGAATCGCTGCCGGTCTCGCCCCACGAACCTAGAATGACTCAACTTCCCGTCGCATGCCTGTCAGCGCAGCGGAACTGTCAGAACCTTTGTCTGGGCTAATCGC
>CALLPU010000357.1 GCA_938016235.1 uncultured Granulosicoccus sp.
CACCGGCTGGATCGTGCCACCAGCGGTTGTTTGCTTATCGGTCGAACACTGGCAAGCAACAGAGAGCTTCAGGATTTGTTTCGTCAGCGATCCGTCACCAAGCGTTACACGGTGATCGTTGACGGGCGCTGGCCCGAATCAGTCACGCAGATCGATGCGCCGTTGTTGAAAAACGTAGAGCACGCAGGCGAGCGCCGGGTAACGGTTGACGCGGCTGGGCAACCGGCACTGACGCGGGTAGCCGTGGCGAAGCGTTATCGAGAGGCAACCGAGCTTGAGGTGCATCTGGATACCGGCCGGACGCATCAGATCCGCGTTCATTCGCGGCACACAGGGCATGCTGTTATTGGTGACCAGCGATACGGCGACAATACCCGTAATGCGTACTTCAAGAAGCGCGGATTGAGCCGGCTCTACCTGCACTCCACCGAGCTCGCCTTCGTCTGGAAGAACAAGCCGATCCGCATGGTTGCGCCCGTTGACAGTGCATGGCAGGCATCGCTCAAGAAGGCTTTTGGCTGAACGCTGCCACGTCATACGCGTTCAGGTGTTACTACAACTCTGGTGAGCGACCGCGTGTAAAAAATCGGTGCGAATTGACGACTTTGCAAATTCTACACAGCAACGCAATTGACACACGCACTATTTTACAGTACGCCGCTGAGACGAAGTGTATCAACCATTCATACACGTCAGGCCGTGTTGGAGTCTGTAGACTTCGCCGCTTTACTCGGGCAGGGTGCCTTTGGAACGTAGTTCGCGCCCTGCGCAATCCCACTCATTTGTAACGATTGGACATCCGCACTATGAACGATATTGTCATCACAGGCGCTGCACGAACTCCGATAGGTTCATTCAGCGGTTCTCTTTCCACTGTGCCGGCTTCAGAGCTTGGCGCTGTTGCCATCACCGAGGCGCTCAAGCGATCTGCGGTATCTGGTGAAGACGTTTCTGAAGTTATCTTCGGGCAGGTACTCACGGCAGGTACCGGGCAGAATCCGGCGCGTCAGGCCGCCATGCAGGCCGGTATTCCTGCCGCGCGCACGGCGGTGACAGTCAACCAGGTTTGCGGGTCAGGCTTGCGGACCATTGCCATGGGTTTCCAAGCCATCAAAGCTGGCGACAGTGACATCGTGGTTGCGGGCGGCCAGGAAAACATGAGCCTGTCCCCCCACTGCGCGCAATTGCGTAACGGCCACAAGATGGGCAACGCTGAATTCGTCGACACCATGATCAAGGACGGATTGTGGGATGCGTTTCATGGGTATCACATGGGTACTACGGCCGAGAATGTCGCCGAGCGTTGGCAGATCACCCGGGAAGCTCAGGATGCGTTTGCAGCCAGTTCGCAGCAGAAAGCCGAAGCGGCTCAGGCTGCTGGCCGCTTTGCTGACGAAATTGTGCCGGTGACGGTCAAGAATCGACGTGGTGACGTCGTGGTAGATACGGATGAGTACATCAAGCCTGGAACCACCACTGACACCCTGGCAAAGCTGCGTCCGGCGTTTTCCAGAGAGGGTACGGTAACCGCGGGTAACGCTTCTGGTCTGAACGACGGTGCTGCGGCAGTCGTACTCATGAGTGCTGATGAGGCCAACAAGCGTGGGGCCAAACCACTGGCCCGTATCGCCAGCTGGGCAACTGCAGGCGTAGATCCTGAGGTCATGGGGACAGGCCCGATTCCTGCCAGCAAGGCAGCCCTGGAAAAGGCTGGCTGGAGCGTTGATGACCTGGACCTCATTGAAGCCAACGAAGCCTTCGCGGCGCAAGCCTGCGCGGTTAACAATGATCTGGGCTGGGACATCAGCAAGGTTAACGTCAATGGCGGCGCCATCGCACTGGGTCATCCGATTGGCGCATCCGGTACTCGCGTATTGATCACGCTATTGCATGAGATGCAGCGACGCGATGCCAAGAAAGGGCTGGCCACGTTGTGCATCGGCGGCGGCATGGGCATCGCCATGTGTATCGAGCGTGCTTAACGGACCCTTCGTTTTTCATTCAACACATTTAAAGGAGAAAGTTCACTATGGCCAAGATTGCAATTGTTACGGGTGGTACCCGAGGTATTGGCGCCGCTATTTCACTGGCACTGAAAAACAAGGGATATAAAGTTGCCGCGAACTACGGTGGCAATGATGAGCGAGCCAAACAGTTCTCAGAGAGCTCGGGTATTCCTGTGTACAAGTTTGACGTATCCGACTTTGACCTGTGTGCCGCTGGTGTAAAGCGTATCGAGGACGATCTCGGCGGTACCATTGATATTCTGGTGAACAACGCCGGAATCACCCGTGATGGAACATTGCATCGCATGTCTGCTGAAAACTGGCAGGCTGTTATTGATACCAACCTGGGGTCGTGCTTCAACATGAGCCGTTGTGTCATCGATGGCATGCGTGAACGCAGTTTTGGACGCATTGTGAATGTCGGATCAATCAATGGTCAGGCAGGGCAGTATGGGCAGGTCAACTATGCAGCAGCCAAGTCAGGTATCCATGGTTTTACCAAGGCGCTGGCACAGGAAGGAGCTGCCAAAGGAGTCACCGTTAACGCCATTGCTCCGGGTTACGTGGATACGGATATGGTTCGCGCAGTGCCGGAGAACGTACTGGAGAAAATCATTGCCGGTATTCCCGTGGGCAGACTGGGACGCGCTGAAGACATTGCTCGCGCCGTTGTGTTCCTGGTTGCTGATGATGCCGGTTTCATCACGGGTTCAACCTTGTCGATCAATGGTGGCCAGCACATGTATTAGGCTGTATTTCCCGTTCAGCATGGCGGGTAACGATCACGGTTACCCGCCTTGATAC
>CALLPU010000358.1 GCA_938016235.1 uncultured Granulosicoccus sp.
GGCCAGATCAGAGTCTCAGACAGTGAGATGGCCGGCGGCGTTGTGGCGGTTACTCTACGTGATGCCGCGGGTGAACTGCACGCACTGGAAATGGTATTCGACGACCAGAGCCGCTCCACCATCGCTTTGCCAGCTTGCTAACGTTCATAATTCTGTGACGCGTTTACGTTAACCGGCAATCATGGGCGATAGTTAACGTCGCAGTGCTCAACGCGCTGCGCCAACAGCCGATTTCACTACAGACACTTTATGACGTAGATGAAACCTGATGACCGAGAAATATCGACTTGTTACGCGCAGCGATTTTGATGGGCTAGTGTGTGCTGTGTTGTTGAAGCACATGGACATGATTGACGATATCAGCTTCGTTCATCCAAAAGACATGCAGGACGGCAAGATCGAGATAGGGCCGCTGGATATAACCACCAACTTACCGTTTGTGGCGGGCGCTCATCTGGTCTTTGATCATCATGAGTCTGAAGTTCAGCGTAATGATGTCAGCGTGGCCAACTACGTGATCGATGCGGATGCGCCGTCGGCAGCTCGCGTTGTCTGGAAGCACTTCGGTGGCCACAGCACGTTTCCAGAGCGCTGGGACGAGATGATGGAGGCCGTGGACAAGGCTGACTCCGCCCAGTTCACGATGCAGGAAGTGCTCGAGCCTGCGCGTTGGGAACTGCTGAACATGTTGATGGACAGCAGAACCGGACTGGGTCGTTTTCGCGAATTTCGTATATCCAACTACGCGTTGATGATGTCGCTGATAGACTACTGCAAGGAGTCCACCATTGATGAAATCCTCGAACTGCCCGATGTGCGTGAACGGGTTGATCTGTATCAGGAACATGCGGAGGCGTTCAAGGATCAGGTGATGCGTTGCAGCACGGTCCACGGAAATCTCGTGGTACTGGACTTGCGCAATGAGGAGACCATCTACCCGGGTAGCCGCTTCAGCATCTATGCACTGTTTCCCCAGTGCAACATATCCATTCATCAGCTGTGGGGTTTTCGCCAGCAGAATACGGTTTTTGCCACCGGCAAATCGATCTTTGATCGCGGGTGCAAAACACATGTGGGCGAATTGATGCTCAAATACGGCGGTGGGGGACATGCGGCTGCGGGAACCTGCCAGATCGACAACGACAAGGCCGATGATGTACTCAAGCAACTGATAGCTACCATCAACGCCAACGAGGCGCTGTTTGCTAAGGCCAGTTAGTGAGATTCCAACACGGCCAGACCGTTATTTAGGCTAGGACAACACCAACAGCTCAACAGCGCTATACCCTCTGGTCGGTGCTTGGGTGTACCCTTGCGTCACAGACGAGCCTTATAGAAGCGCCGATAGATGCCAGACGACCGCAAGCACCCGCCTGTTCAGGATGTTGTGCTGAATACTGAACCGGTTGAGCTCTACAAGATTCTGAAGTTCGAAGCGTTGGCCTCGAGTGGTGGCGAGGCCAAGCAGATGATTGACGAGGGTCTGGTGCGCGTCAATGGCGAGCCAGAGTCGCGCCGTCGCCGGAAAATTCTCTTTGAGGACATCATCGATTGTGATGGTGTGCAGCTGCGGATGATACGCGCTGATGCCGGATAGCCACGCTGCATCGCTGACGCTCGAGGACCGCGAGCAGGATACACGCATTGCACAGTTTGTCTTGCTGTGCGGCAATCTGGTCTGGATAATCCTCGGTACGTTTTTCGCAGCCCTTGCATTGTTCCTCGCACTGCAAGAGCAATTGCCGCTGAGTCAGCGGTTGCCGTGGTTCGGTGTGGTGATCGTGCTGACTATCCTGCGTACCGTGCTGTTGCGATACTGGTATCGCGAACCCACGACCCAGCAAAACGTAAATCGCCGCATAGTCGTGGCCACGCTGTTTGCCACGACGATGGCAAGCCTGTTCGGGTTGCTGGCCTATCTGGCCGTCTCGGAAAACAATCCGCTCACCAGCTTGCTGGTGGTGATGGTGTTGACCGGTATGGTTGCGAGCGCCACGGCATCGGTATCTCACCTGTTGCCCATGTACGTGCTGTACATATTCCCGCTCATGCTGCCCGTGGCGTATCGCCTGTCAGGTTTTGATCAGGCAGGTTATCACTGGATTGCCGGGCTGATACTGCTCTATCTGGTGGTGTGTCTGGGCACCTCCCGCAGCATTCGCGCATCCATCATGCACTCAATCAACGTTCGCTACGATAATCTGGATTTACTTGACGACGTTCGGCGTGAAAAGCAACGGGCTGAAGTTGCGTTGACGCGAGAAGAGCAGGCCAATCATGCCAAGTCAAAATTTCTGGCGGCCGCCAGCCACGACCTGCGTCAACCGTTGCACTCTTTACGGTTGTTTACCGCCACACTGGAGCTGCAGACCCGCGATACCAAACATAAAACACTCGTATCCCAGATAGATTCATCGGTCAAATCACTGGAGGATCTGTTCAACGCGCTGCTGGATATATCCAAGCTGGATGCCGGTACGTTTACGGTAGACAAGCAGCACGCTTACCTGGACATTCTGCTTTCACAGATTGAAGGTGAGTTCAAACCACTGGCTGAAGAGAAACAGCTGGAGTTCCACGTAGAACTTGAAGACCACGTTGTCTATACCGATGTGCTGCTGCTGGAGCGTCTGTTACGGAACCTGGCCAGTAACGCCATTCGTTATACCGATTCGGGTGGCGTGAGTATCACCACGGCCATTGAGGATGATCATGTCGTGGTAAAAGTGTGCGATACCGGTGTCGGTATCCCCGGTGAAGACCAGGCCAGGATCTTCGAAGAATTCGTGCAGCTTGGCAATGCGGAGCGTGATCGCAATCAGGGCATTGGTCTGGGCTTGTCGATAGTGAAGCGTTTATCAGTTCTGCTGGGTGTGGATGTTGCGGTAGAGTCAACACCGGTCAAGGGATCTGTCTTCAGCGTTACACTGCCATTGGGAGATCCTGAGCAATCCCGTTTCACGCCAAGTCATGATCCAGCCCGGTCAGAGCTGGGTGATTCCCTGTTTGTGCTGGTCATTGATGATGAAGAGGAGGCTTGCCTGGCCGTGGAGGGCTTGCTGGAGACCTGGGGTTGCATTGTCATGACGGCTACCTCGGGTGATGCCGCCATTACGCAGCTGGAGGAGATTGGCGAGGTGCCAGACGTGCTGCTCAGTGATTATCGCCTGCGTGAAGGTGAAACCGGAGGCGTTGTGATTCAGCGTATCCGGGAACATTTGAACAAGACTATTCCGGCGATTATCCTCACTGGTGATATTGCGCCGGATCGCCTGCAGGACATCAAGGCACTGGGATACCCGATGCTGCACAAGCCCTGTGAGCCGGAAGCGTTGAGACGCCTGTTAGCGTTTGCGACAAGTAGTGCCTCAACGAATACTGCTACGCAAACGTGATGTGCTGAGCCAGTTACAACGCCCATCGGGTGGTTAGCTTGCAAGGTTTACTACAACGGTGGTCAATCACGCTACGACTGTCATTGAACGCACGTGGATAGCACCACCAGCATCAATGGTTGCGAATGGTCAGCTCGGTTGTCTCTCCCGATGGCGTGAAGCCAAACACGCTGCCATAGAAGGTCAGTTCCGACTGTACCGCCGTGATAATCGTGGCCGCCTGGCGAAACCCGTGCTGCTCACCTTCAAACTCCAGATAGGCCACAGGTACTTTGCGCGCATCCAGCGCGGCAACGATCATGCGAGACTGGTTGGGCGGCACGATCGCATCTTCCGAACCTTGCAGTACGATCATGGGGGCTGAAAAACCTTCCAGGTGATTGATGGGTGACCGTGCTGCGTAGGTTGCTTTCGCTTCGGGCCAGGGGCCGATCAGGTTATCCAGATAGCGGGATTCGAATTTGTGTGTATCGTTCGCCAGCGCTTCCAGGTCGGCCACACCGTACAGGCTGGCGCCGGCAGTAAAGGTGTCATGAAACGCCAGCGCACAGAGCACGGTATAGCCGCCCGCACTCCCACCTCTGATGATAAGCCTGTCTCGATCCACATCACCGCGTTGTGCCAGATACTGCGCC
>CALLPU010000359.1 GCA_938016235.1 uncultured Granulosicoccus sp.
GCTGCAATCTGTGCGCTGCGGTTGCGATACGAGACAGGCCATGCCTTGAGTGCCCGATTGTCGCTGGCCCGTCAGGCGGAGTTGCTTCACCACTATCGAGCGATGCAAGAGCAGCCCTTGCCCGTTACCACTATGTCTGACGGGATTCACGCCAATCACGCACAGGGCATGGCGGCTCTTTATTATTGCCATTCAGAGCACACGCCATGGGGTTCTCTGTAGCGGCTATCTCTGCCGTATGCAGTAGACGGTGTTGATGTGTCATTCAACCACGGCGTGAGTCGCTTGCGATCGGCACCGGCTACCTGGTAGGTCAGCTTGTCACAGTACACTAGTCTACCGCTGCGCTATACCGGCTTCACTGCGTTACGCTGATCCAGCGTTCCGGTATCAAGCCTGGCAAACCCCACGCCAGAAACGCATCGGCAGCTGTGAATACGGGCGTAACCACGGTACTGTGAGCGCCCTCTCCCAGCCAGGCACCCCACCAGCTGAAGGTGGAGTTGGCTGTCACGAAATGCTGGCAATGGCTCATGAGCCAAAGGTCAAGATGGGCGGTAGCGTCTGCGTTGTTATGCGAAACGATACGGGTTTCTGCCGCATTCAATGTCAGCAGTTCCATGGCCTTGTCCGGTTGATCAGAGAAGATGAAAAACAGCGGGTTTTCAACGCGCTCACGAATACAGAGCACCGCCGAGTTGTAGTAATCAATCACTTGCTGGCTTTGCGCTGTCTGTGCCGGATCATTGAAAAAGCGTACATGCAATGCCACGGCCGAGCTGCCCAGAATCGCATCGGCGCAGGTCAGGTTTTCGCTGTCCTCGGGCGGATGGGGTGTGCATTCAGTGCAGATCTGGTCGGCGATATCGTCAAACCACTGCTCCGATTGCCAGTAGCCTTCAAACGTGGTTGGGTGGGTGACCCGCATGGCATGGATGTGCGTGTCGAAGCCACCGGGATCGGTTACGTAACGCCGTTGCTCCAGTGGACGCCGGGCATCCAGCCATTTTCTGACACCCCGACGGATGCTGTGTAATGGATCGCGACGTTCTTCAGCCGTTGCCAGACGACCGGCAATCGGAAAACGGTCCAGCATGTACTGGCGTGCATACTTGTTCTTGCCACGGAACCCCGTGATATTGTCCAGCACGAGTTCCGCCTGGTTAGCCTGTGCCAGCCGGCGAGCCATGGCATACATGAACAGCTGATTGCCAAGGCCACCGCGAATTCTGGCGATGACGAGCGGGTGCTTACTCATTTCAGGTTACGTGATGCCGCGATTGAGCTGTATACCGACACACAGTACGGCACCATATACGTCAGTACTGCCTTGCCCGCGTGAAGCGTATGACCTTGCATGACATCAACTCCCTGGTTTATACAGTTGAGTAACGTGCCAACGATGGCTGCGATGATCAATGCTCGCCGTTGTACACCCGGTTTTTTAAGGTCCTGTCTAAAACCATCCAGCACAGTGGTGATGTCCTCCGCAGATCGGATGCGGTGTAAAACGATGACGCTACATCGAGACGCGACGATACCATGATCAGGCGTCTGCCCGGCAGGTGCTTCTTGTCAGCCAGATAGGGATAGGACTGACTTGGCATATTCTCGTGTTACTGACAAGTTGCCTGTGCTTCGTGGAAACCCAGAAGTCCCATTGCAGCCACTTCATCAGTAACCAGATGCGTGGCATAGCCGCCGAGTAGTACCGCGCGAATGGCTTCAATGCGGTCTTGTCCCGAGGCCACCAGTAACCCTGATGAGCAGGTTCTCAGCTGATTCAGGGTTACACCGATCATGCGCGTATCCACCTCGCCTTCTATAGGGGTTCCGTTGGCGTCGATAAAGCGACTGCACAACACACCGACCGCACCTTGTTTTCGATACCAGCTTGCCTGCCGTTTTGATGCAATACCGGATTGAACGATGTGAGTGTCAGGCTCACAGTGGCCCACAGAGAAGACACACTGATCCAGCTGGCTGAGACGATTGAGCTGTGAGCGAATGGTGGGTTCTTTTCTGAGGGCGTCGGCTAGCTCAACTGTGGACAGTATGGCCGGTGCATGCAAGGTGTGACATTTAGCGCCCAGCCTTGAGGCGATGCGAATGGCACAATCTTCAGCCGTGGGCAGTCGTGGTGATTCCATTGAGCCTGTCATCTGGCAGACGGTCAGATTGGCAATGCTGTGACGGGGCGCTTCATTGGCGAGCTGGTGAATGGTCTCGCCCCACGCAACACCGAGAACGGAACCCGGCAAAACAAAATCAACCAGTGCGGCAGCAGCAATACGAATGGTTGGGCTGACCGTGGTAGCCGATGGTGTACGCCTTGCCGCGACGGGTAGTAAAGCGTTTTCGGCGATATAGACATCCTGCAGGCCGAAGCGCTCTTTGACATCCTTGGACAAGGATGATGCGGTGAACGATGCACCCTGCACACGAATATCCACAATACCGTGATCGCGTGCCAGGCGGAGGTAGTTGACAACGGTTGCGCGAGACACGCCGATGCGGGCCGCGATTTCGCCCTGAGTCAAGCCTTCCTTGTAGTAAAGAAGGGCAATGTTGGCGAGTTGACTGCTATTCGAATTTGACACTTGCCAATTATTTTGACATAAGTTGATCAGGCTGGGGCATGGTTTAATCCAGGTAACAGGGATTTTCCCGCAGCTTGCACTGAAAATCCGGCGCTGAATACCTTTCACCCTGCGCTGGTGGTGACTCAAAGGAGGCAATGAACCTGTATGACATATAACTCAACAATACAACCCAGATCGGGCCAGAAGCATCGGCCTGCAAAGCGCCTGATTCGTAGCGCTTGTGTGGCAATGATTTCGGCCGCTGCATTCGTGGTTCCCGTAGTCAACGCGGCAGACCTGACGCTGGAAGGAAAAAAGATTGGCGTGGCTGTGGTGGGTACTCAGCATTTCTGGGATCGCGAGGCATTTAATGGCGCACTGGACATGGTCAAGGAGCTCGGCGGTGAGCCGGTACCTGTTGATGGTGGGCGAGACAATCAGGTACATGCAGATAACCACGACATCCTGTTATCCAATAAAGTGGACGCGGTTATCTCCATACTCGGCGATGGCGCGGTGGAGCCCAAATTCGAAGCCCTGAAGAATGCCGGTATCCCGGTGTTTACCGTGGATCATCTGTCGCCCCACGGTGTGAACAACACAACTTCCGACAACTACTACATGGGCACCACCATTGGCCGGTACATGGCAGATGCCATGGGGGGTAAAGGCAAGGTTGCCGTATTCAACGCGTTCGAAGGAGCGCTTCGAATCTGTGGTATCCGCACAGGACTCTGGAAGTATGTACTTCAGGACTACCCTGATATCGAAATCATCCAGCCGGAACTGGCCGAAGAGTTTGCCAACGCCCCCGAGGATGCCCGCAAGAAAACCCTGGATCTGCTGAACCAGTATCCACCCGGAGAGCTGGACGCCATCCATGTGGGTTGCTGGGATCAGCCGGCCATCGGCATTGTGCAGGCACTGGAAGAGGCCGGACGCACCGATGTGCTGGTGACGGCGCTGGATGGTGGGCCGGATACGCTGGAAATCATGGCTGAAGAGAACAGCCCGTTTGTGGCCAACGTTGCGCAACAACCGCGTTTGATCGGACAAACAGCCGCCATGAATGCAGCACGGCACTTTGCTGGTGAATCCTTGCTGCCGCAGACCTTTGTCGATGTGAAGCCTGTGAACGGGCCTGACGGTGCCAAGGCAGTGTATGAAGAGCTGGGTTACGGCACCTTGTAAACGATAGCGTATGAGTATGGAAAGCGATGTCCTGCTGGAAATGCAGGGCATCACTAAAACCTTTCCTGGCGTCAAAGCGCTGGATAGTGCAAGTCTTCGAGTCAGTCGCGGTGAGATTCACGGGCTTGTCGGCGAGAATGGTGCCGGAAAGTCCACCATCATCAAGGTGTTGGCAGGCGTGTACCAGCGCGATTCAGGTTCGGTGCGCATTAACGGTAAGCAGCCCGAACCACTGACGCCTGCATCGGTGCACGATGCCGGCGTGCGCTTCATCCATCAGGAGCTGCATCTTGTCCCGCATTTCACGGTGGCGGAATCCGTGTTCATGGGGCAGGAACTGGCCGGGGCATTCGGGTTAAAGCGGCGGCTCATGCGTGAGCGTGCCGAGACATTCCTGAAAGAGGCGCTGCAGGCCAACATCCCTGGCAATGCACTGATCAGAGACCTGGGCGTGGCTGAGCGCAAACTGGTGCAGATAGCGCGTGCACTGGTAGATGGGAAAGCCTCTCTTGTGGTGTTTGATGAACCCACAGCGCCGCTGGACAGCGGTGAGTCGGAGCAGGTTTTCACCGCAATACGGCAGCTGAAGTCCCGTGGCATCTCCATGATTTACGTGTCGCACTATCTGGCCGAGATAACGGCGTTGTGCGATTCGGTCACAGTCTTCAGAAATGGATCCACGGTGTCAGTACTGGAACAGGTAGAAGCCAACTCGACTGACACCATTATCCAGGCCATGGTTGGTCGCGACATTGACGCGTTGTATCCGGAAAAGTCACATGCTGTGGGAGGGGCATTTTTCAGCGTTGGCGGGCTCACCGACGGGCAACGCTTGCAGCCACTGGATCTGACGATCAATCGTGGCGAGATCATGGGCGTTGCGGGTCTGATCGGCTCGGGACGTGAAGAATTTATTGACACCTTGTATGGGGTACGGGCTGCACACGCTGGATCGATTTCGCTCGCGGGCAACGTGGTCAACATTCGTTCACCTTCAGAAGCGGTGGCAGCAGGTATTGTCCTGGTGCCTCGCGACCGTCGCCATGATGGTCTGGTGCTGGACATGGCCGTGTCAGACAACATCAACCTGGCAACCCTGGAAGCGGTTTCCGTGGCTGGCCTGGAGCATCGGCGCAAGGCGACAGAGCGAGCCGACGATATCGCTGCCACGCTGGATATCCGGCCCCGAAACGTCAACGCGGTTGCGCGCTACTTCAGCGGCGGTAATCAACAGAAGGTGGTGCTGGCACGTTGGCTTATCACGCAGTCACGGTTGTTCATCCTGGACGAGCCCACCGTCGGGGTGGATATTGGTGCCAAAGTGGAGATCTACCAGCTAGTGGAAAACCTGGTGGCCGAAGGCGCTTCAGTGCTGGTGTCCTCATCAGATCCCGGTGAGTTACTGGGTCTGTGTGATCGAATAGCCGTGATGTACCGAGGGGCATTGGTGGACGTGCTTGAACACGATGAGCTGTCCATGGATAACCTGATATCGATGACCACGGCTGGCATACCCAGGGCGGCTGAAGCGTGAATCAACACGGGGTATCCATTTCTCGCCCAAGCGGGTTTCTGTCGGCAGCACGTATCATGGCAGTTGCACCGGCTGCAATCTTTTTGCTGTTGTTGGTCTACCTGGGCGTCACAGCACCCAATCTGCTGGAGCTGTCAACGCTGAGCCTTATCCTGCAACAGAGCATTCCCACTGCAATTGTGTGTATGGGCCTGGCGAGTGTCGTTATGGCCGGCGGTGATGATGTGGTATCAGGTGGTATTGATCTATCCATTCCGGCAACCGCTGTGCTGGCAGCGGCGATCATTGCAGACCAGTTAGTCAATCATGGCAGTGGCCTGGCTGTTGCCTTGATGCTCGGCATGGGTGCAGCGTTACTCATGGGTGTGTTGAATGCCGTGTTGGTGGTGACCATTGGCATGACACCGCTGTTGGCCACGCTGGCCAGTTCTGTGGCGGCAGTGGGTATCACCAAGGTGGTCACATCCAGTCGGCGAATCAATGTTGATCATCCGCTGATTGTCTTTCTACGTGATGCGCAGTTTCACGGAATCTCTGTTGCCGTGCTGTTAACTGCGATGCTGGCGCTGATATTTTATGTTGCGCTACATCGAACGCGCTGGGGAATGCACCTGCAGGCTGTGGGTGGCAGTCGCGATGCAGCCGAAGTGTCCGGTATCTCCCCAAAGCGATTAATGGCTCATTCGTTCCTGATTGCCGCCGTTGCCGGTGCCCTTGCTTCTGTATTCCTGCTTGCACGAGGATCAGGTTCCACTCCAGGTTCGGAAGAGAATCTGCTGTTGGAAATGGTGCTAGCCACCTTTCTGGGGGCGGCCTTCTCACCACGCCGCGTTGTAACGCTGTGGGGTGCTGTGTTGGGGGCTGTACTGGTGTCTTTGTTATCGGTCGGATTCAAGTCCATTGGGGTTGATGTGTTCTGGACTGGATGCATCAAGGGTGCATTGATTTTACTGGTGGTTGCATCAGCAGCCTATTCGAATAAACAAAGACGATGAGTGATTCTGAGTCGGTTAAAGCTCGCATGATCGGACCACACGGGTTGCTTGTTCGCTACGGCTTCGTGATCCTGATTGCTGCTTTCTTTGTCTTCTTTTCGTTGTATACGTCGAGTTTTCTCAATAGTGAGAACTTGATGAATATCGTTGAAGGGTCTGCCATTCTGCTGATACTGGCGCTGGCCATGACGCTGATTGTCACCATGGGCGGTATCGATCTGTCTGTGGGTATTGCGTTGGACTTTGGCGCAGCGTTCGCCATTGTGGCCATGAAGGACTATGGGGTTGCCTGGTATTTCGCCGTGTTGATTGCACTGGTTGGTGGCAGTCTGATTGGGCTCCTTAACGCGTTTTTGGTTGTGAAACTATCTGTCAGTCCTTTCATGGCAACGCTCGGCACCTTTTTCATTGGCAGCAGCGTGCAGCGTATTTTCACCAACGGTGGTGGCCCAATTTCATTTCGTCGTGTTGACCAGTCGTATCGTGATCTTGCTGTGGGTGACGTGTACGGCATTCCCAGTGAAGTGATTATTGCAGCCGTGGTATTGCTGTTGTATTTCATAGTTCTTGAACGTTCGATAATCGGTAAGCGTATGCACGCGATCGGCTTACAGCAAAGCGCTGCCGCTATTGCTGGTATCAAGGTAAAGCACTACCTGTTTTTCGGCTTCATCGTTGCGTCGGCTACGTGTGCCATAGGTGGTGTTATCGGTTCGGCAAATCTTCGTATGTTTACGCCTCTGGCAGGCTATTCGTATTTACTGGATGCCATCGCTGCGGTATTTATCGGTGCTGCCATCCACCCGTTGGGTCGACCCAACGTGCCGGGCACACTGATCGGCGTGTTGTTTCTGGGTATGGTTGCCAATGGCCTGAATCTGATGGGGCTGGACTTCAATACCAAAGACGCTCTGTCGGGGATCATCCTGGTGCTCACGCTGGCACTGGCTGTCATGCAGAAGCGATTGCGTTAGGCTGAAAGTGCCGTTGGCCCAAGCCATTCATCGCCTTGTAATGGATGTGTTCTGGCAAGGGGTATTCCGCTATGCTATCGGCAGAACGATGTAGAGTTGTTGCCCCCTCACGATCAGGAGCAAGGAGATGAATTCACCGTTAGCCGTGGTCTGTCATTGTCCTTGCGGGAATGTCTCGTTCGACATTACAGCGCCGCCCGTGTTCAGGGCTTTTTGTCATTGCACGCTGTGTCAGCGGTTTAACGCTGCCGCCTACGCTGATGTTGTCGTCTTTCGAGCCAGTAGTGTTACGTTGGGGGATGAGAGTGGCATTGATTTCAAGGTCTACAAGCAGCCTCCCGTGGTTTACAGAGGATCCTGCCGCCAATGTAGCAAGCCGGCGGTTGAGAAAATTGCCGTTCCGATGATGCCCAGATTGATTGTTGTTCCCGCCGAGAATATTACGGAGCCTGCGTTGTTGCCTGAATCGGCCTGTCATATCTTTTATGACCGCCGAGTGGCTGATGTTGACGATGGCATCCGGAAATACAAAGGCTTTGTGCCCAGTCAATTTGCCTTCGGGTCCCGCCTGGTTAAGGGGCTTGTGTTCGGATCATGATCCGGCCAGACGAGCCAGCTCGCGCTTGAACGGAAGCGGCGATTCTGGCGTTCTCGCCGGTTCGTCCAGTTCTCTGGCATAGCGATGCCCGGCAAACGTGGCCCAGGCTATGGGAGCGGGAGACTCGGCATCGCCAATAACGCGGATGCTTTTGACACCATGATCCGCCCATTCGTTTTCCATGCCCCGCAGTTCCTGCCACAGCACATCGTTGGCTAGTCGGGAGCTGACCAATACCACAGCATCACAGCTGACATCGGTTGACTGTTCGCTGTAGGTGTCGGTGCAGCAGACGCCGGTGTCATAGAGTTCGGTTACAGCAGTATTGCGACGAATATCCACGCCGAGCTCTACCAGGCGTTTGTGAATGAATCCTTGCTCCAGAGTGTTCAACGTCCATTCAGAGACATACGCTGATGGAGTAACGAGTGTGACATGAGCGCCACGCTCAACCAGTGCTTCGGCTATCACTGAACCCATGTAGTAGTGATCGTCATCAAAGACGACCACTCGCCCCTGCGGCGCAGCTCCTGCCATCACATCATCGGGTGTATAGACGGGCAGGTTGCCTTGGGTGGGGATAGGTCTGACATGGTATCGAGCAACACCATCATTACGCCAGCGTGATCCTGTCGCCAGCGCAACGTGTTCTGATCCAAAAGACAAAACGTCGCTGGCAGTCAGGGTGTTTTCCGGGTAGACGCTGACGTTCGCCATCTGACTGATCTGCCAGGTTCGGTAGTCACGCACTCGCGCCCATGCGGAAAGCCCGGGTAGTGCGGATTCGAGACTGACTCTGCCGCCGAGTGTGACCGTTGCTTCAGCCAGCACCACTTCATAGCCACGCTGACCCAGAGCCCGTGACGCTTCGAGACCTGCCGGGCCTGCGCCCACCACCAATACGTTGTTGGAGGTTCCTTTGCGGGTGATGATTTCGGGATGCCAGTCACGGCGCCATTCCTCCATGAATGTCGGGTTTTGTGTGCAGCGCGACAGTGACATGGTCATGTCACCGGTAATGCACATATTGCAGCCAATGCATTCCCGTATATCGTCTACGCGTCCCTCATCAATCTTGCGTGGTAGCCAGGGGTCGGCAATGGATGGGCGTGCGCACCCGATCAAGTCCAGCACACCCGATTTTATTTGTCTGACCATCACGTCGGGCGATGTGAATCGCCCAACACCCACCACCGGCCGGTCAGTGAGTTCACGTATACCCATAACCAGCGACTGCTGAGCCGCTTCTTCCTTGAATCGTGACGCACCGGAGCAGTCTTCCCAGCTGCCGTGAGCCAGATCCCACAGGTCAGGCAGGTCACTGTGTTCACTGACCAGTTCACGCACCTCTTCATTCGTAAAACCCAGCTCCCCGACCAGCTCGTGAAGTGACAGGCGCAGGGTGATCCCCATCGTGTCGCCCACCTCATCTTTTGCATCGCTGATGAGTTCGCGCATGAGCCGGGTGCGGTTGCTGAGGCTACCGCCATATTCATCGGTTCGATGGTTGGTCAGCGTGGAAAGGAAGTGTTGAATGACACCAAAGCCGTGCGCGCCGTACAGGCAGATCAAGTCGTAACCGGCTGTGCGAGCACGACGAAAAGCCTGACGATGCCATTGACGCAGATTGCTGATATCGCGTTTGGTCATGCTGCGTGCACTGACCGGATCGTTAGTGAAGGTGCGTACCGGCAGTGCGGTGGGTGCCATGGGTACTTCGCGCGTGTATAAGTTAGGGCCGTTGATACCCGGGTAGGCAAGCTCAATGCCGGCTAATGCCTGCCCGTTGTGCATGCTGTCCGCCATGCGGGCCAGCATGGGGATGTCATTGTCATCCCACAGCCGCAGTTCAATATAGGGGCTGATCTCTGAACTGTGGTGCATCTCCACTTGTTCAGTGAACACAACACCCCAGCCACCTTCGGCCTTGATCTCTCGCATGCGAGCCACAGCGGAGGGGTCGCGATAACCACCGCCGTTACAGTGAGGCACCTGATAAAACCGATTTCGAGTGGTCACCGGGCCTATTGCCAGTGGCTCGAACAAGCAATCGTAGCGTGGGTCTCTGTTGCCCGCGCTCGTTTTTGTATCAGACATCACATTTGAAAACCGTTTAGAACATTGCAGGTATTGATTCCAATCTCTTCTACGGCATAGCCACCTTCCATAACAAACAGGGTGGGCAAGTTCATGGCGCCCAGCAGCTCACCATAGCGTGTGAAATCATGAGAAGTCAGTTTGAAAAAACTGATGGGGTCGCGCTCAAAGGTATCCACGCCCAGCGATATGACCAGAGCATCAGGCGAGTACGCACGAATTTTATTCAGCGCATCGGTGAGTGCTGCGCTCCACACATCGTATGCCGAGCCTGGCGGAAGCGGGTAGTTGATCGTGAAACCGTCACCGGCACCTGAGCCGGTTTCGTCCTGATACCCGAGAAAATGAGGAAAAGCCTGTTTTGGATCCCCGTGCAAGGATAAGAAGAACACATCGTCACGATGATAGAAAATATCCTGAGTGCCGTTGCCGTGGTGAAAGTCGACATCCAGCAATGCAATACGCTTTGCACCTGCGTCGAGCAAAGTTTGCGCTGCGATCGCCGCGTTGTTCAGAAAACAGTACCCCCCGTACAGATCGATGCCTGCATGATGACCCGGTGGTCTGCACAGAGCGAATGCGCTGCTCTGACCCTTGTTCAACAGGTTGGCGGCACTCTGAGCACAGGCCGCGCTACTGAGCGCCGCTTGGTAAGTGCCTTTGGTAATAGCGGTTTCAATAGCCATGGCAAAGTAGCCGAGCTTGCCGTCTATATGATCTGGCTCTCGTTGCTGCATGCGCCTGGCGGGTACCACGGTCGGCAACGCCTCGCCGTTAAAGCCTTCAGCTTCCCAGAGCGTCCAGGCCTGGCTCAGGAAATTCAGGTAGTCCTGCTGATGTATCTTGCCGACAATGCCCATGTCCAGGGCAGAGGGTGTTTCGGGTTTGCTGTAGCCGGCGGCGGAGAGTGCCTGCGCGATATAGTCCCAGCGTTCCGGGCATTCGAAGGGTCTGACCAATTCACCGCCCGAGAGCTCGCCTTTGGGAAAATGCAGCGAATGATCAGAGCTGGCAACGGTTCGCATGGGATACAGCAGGAATGAAGTCGGTGGTATCCCCCAGTTATATCGTCATTGACTCTGAAAATCAAAATTGAAGCAAACTGTGGTACCCGAAAAAACGCGCTCGAATCACTAACCCGTGCAATGTCTTGTCGGTTCTGGCTATGATGTAGGCCGCTTCTCGAGGGTGTTTATGAACAAGCAGCAGTTGAATGACAGAACGGCTGAGATTCTGGCGATGGATGAGCACCTGGTGCATTCTTTCGCCGATTTGCATTCTTTGAGCGAACCGGATGCGCGAACCGTGATCACCCAGGCGGAAGGTGCTTACGTGTTCGACGCACGCGGTGAGCAGTTCCTGGATGGCATGGCAGGGTTGTGGTGCGTCAATGTCGGGCACGGCAGGCGTGAGATCAGTGACGCGGTTGCTGAGCAGCTCAACACGCTGGACTACTTCTCCACGTTCTACAATCTTACGCACCCCACCGCTGCGACTTTAGCGGCAAGGTTAGCGCAGCTATCGCCAGGCAATCTCAACCATGTGTATTTCGGAAACTCGGGTTCGGTGGCGAACGACACGGCGGTGAGAATCATTCATCACTATTTCAATCGGCTGGGCAAGCCGTCCAAGAAGAAAATTCTGTCTCGTATCGGGGCTTATCACGGTTCCACGCACCTGGCTATTGCCATGACGACACCGCAGTACCGCGATCAATGGGACAGCGCCGATGAGCTGGTGCACTTTCTGCCGTCACCTAACGTCTACCGGCGGCCCGACGGCATGAGCGAAGCGCAGTTTTGCGATCATCTGATCAATGACATGCGCGAACAGATTGAACGTCTGGGCAGTGACAATATTGCCTGCTTCATCGCAGAACCCATCATGGGTGCCGGTGGCGTGATTGTGCCGCCGCAGGGTTATCACGCACGGGCATTGTCGCTGTGCCGCGAGTACGAGATTCTCTATATCTCCGATGAAGTGGTCACCGCATTCGGCCGGCTCGGCCACATGTTTGCCTCCGAAGCCGTGTTTGGCATTGTGCCGGACATCATCTGTACGGCAAAAGGGTTGTCATCAGGGTATCAGCCCATTTCGGCAACGCTGTTGTCAGAAGAGATCCACGATGTGATCTCGGCAGAAGGAGCCCGGTTCCTGCACGGCATGACGTACTCGGGTCATCCTGCGTGTTGCGCAGCCGCACTGGCCAATATCGACATATTGGAAAATGACGGTATCTGCGAGCGTGTCCGCACACTGGGGCCTGTATTTGAAAGTACGCTGCGCAAGCTTTTGCGGTTTGACATTGTGGGAGATGTGCGCGGCAGCCATTTCATGATGGCGCTGGAATTTGTGCAAGATACACAAACCAAGGATCCGTTTGCCGATGATGTTGCTGTGGGTATGCGTGTTTCAAAACATGCCCAGCAGCGAGGTCTGATTGTGCGCCCATTGGGCAGCATGATCGTGTTATCGCCGCCACTGATACTGGATGAGCAGCAGATAGACTCCATTGGTCGCGTACTGTCGGAAAGTATTGAAGCGACAACCGCGGATTTGATCAGTGAGGGTTTGCGCTAGTGGGTCGTGGTGTGGCGGTTGCGTTGAGTCATGTGCGCAAGCAGTATGGAAGCGCCACAGCGCTTCACGATGTGTCGCTTACCATTCACGACAAAGAGTTTTTTACGTTGCTGGGTCCATCGGGGTGTGGCAAAACCACGTTGCTTCGCATTATCGCCGGCTTCGAAAGTGTCTCCGATGGCACGGTTCAACTGCATGGTAAGGAGATCGCTGATCTTCCGGCCAACGCTCGGCCAGTGAATACGGTCTTTCAACAGTACTCGCTGTTTCCCCACATGAGTGTCACCGATAATGTGCTGTTCGGATTGCAGATGCGCAAAGTGCCGGCGGCCAAGGCAAGGCAGCGCGTCAAGGCCATGCTTGAACTGGTACAGCTGGAGGACTTTGCCCAGCGTATGCCCGCCCAGCTTTCCGGAGGGCAGCAGCAACGTGTGGCTCTGGCTCGTGCTTTGGCACCAGAACCTGAAGTGCTGCTACTCGACGAGCCGTTGTCGGCCCTTGATCTGAAACTGAGGCAAGCGATGCGTATTGAGCTGAAACAGATTCAGGAAGAAGCCGGCATCACATTCATCTTTGTCACGCATGATCAAGAGGAAGCGTTAACCCTGTCTGATCGCATTGCAGTGATGTCTGCCGGTGCTATCCAGCAAGTAGGGACTTCTCATGATATTTATGAATCGCCGGTAAATCGATTCGTGGCAGATTTCATCGGTGAGAGTAACCTGCTGGAGTCCAGAGTACTGGCTCATGACAAGCACCAGCTGACGTGCGCGTTGCCTGGTGGCGCCGAGGTGCAGGCACAGCTTTCAGATACTTCGATTGAGCTACCGGTTGGCTCGTCGGGCTATGTGTGTGTGCGTCCCGAGAAGCTCAGGCTTCTGTTGGCAACCGATCAACGCAACGGAGTCTTGCAGGGGGTTGTTGGACGGCATATCTATCTGGGCACAGACACCCAGCTGGTAGTACATCTGCCCGATGGTCAGCGCGTGCAGCTGCGTTGTCAGAATGCACAGCAAAACGCGCAGCTCCCTGAGCCAGGTGAGCGTGTGAGTCTGGACATTGAGCCAGGCAGCGCCCGGTTTGTCAGTCACTGATGGCGGGTTTCAACCCAGGTAACAACGCATCGGGTGGTTCGGTGTTTGCCGATATGCGGCATCGTCTGCTGATGCCTTCCTGGATCACGATTGGCGTGCTACTGGTTATCCCTGTCCTGTTGATGCTGGTGTACTCGTTTCTCACCAAAGAGTTCAGGGGTGGCGTGATCTGGGAGTTCTCCCTGGCAGCATACGATCAATTCTTCTTTGATCGCGGCCTGTTCGGTGATGAACCGGTCAAAATTGAATGGACTTACCTGACTATTTTTGCGCGTTCCATCGTGCAGGCAGCGCTAGCCACGTTTTTCTGCCTGCTCATCGGGTTCCCAACGGCCTACTACATCGCAACGCGCCCTGCATCCACGCGTGCCTTCTGGTTGTTCATGATCACCGTGCCCTATTGGGTAAACCTGCTGATACGAACGGTATCCATGAAGTTTCTCATACGTGATACCGGGCCATTGAATCACTGGTTGATGCAGGCCGGAATCCTGAGCGAACCCCTGCACCTGATCAACACGAACATTGCCGTGCAACTGGGTCTGTTCTACTCGTACCTGCCGTTTATGGTGCTGCCCATTTATGCATCGGTTGAGCGCTTCGACTTTGCGTTACTCGAAGCTGCGAATGATCTGTATGCAAAACGCTGGACTGCCATGCGACGCATACTGATTCCGGTGGTGAAGCCAGGCATTATTGCAGGGTGCATTCTAGTGTTTGTGCCAAGTCTGGGGGCATTCCTGGCACCGGATTTACTCGGCGGTGCCAAGAACTTCATGATTGGCTCTCTAATTGAAGAACAATTCAAGGGCAGTGCGGGTAACTGGCCATTTGGTGCCGCGGCGTCGATGATCCTGTTGTCGCTGGTGCTGCTGGTGCTGATGTTTTACGCGCGCAGTGATGCACGGAGCGCACGATGAGCACCGCCAGTGCGCGCATAAGAGCCTATCCCGGATTCGGCATTGTCGCTTTGTTATGTCTTGTTCTGTTGTATGCACCACTGCTGGTTGTCATGGTGTATTCATTTAATGACAGTACATCAATCACCCAATGGGGTGGATTCAGTCTGCGCTGGTATAAAGAAGTGTTTACTGGTGTGGAAGCGGCTAAATTCAAGGTGGCTGCGTGGAATTCAATCAGCATAGCGTTAATGGCAACGATAGCAGCAACCACTATCGCAACGTCTGCGGCAATTGGTATGACGCGCGGCGGTTTATGGCGAGGAAAGGCGGCGAGCTTTGCGCTGATTAACCTGCCCATCATGGTGCCAGAAATCGTAACCGCCGTGGCCACACTGATTTTCTTCAGTGCCATCGGATTCAAGACGGGGTATCTGAGTATATTGCTGGCACACATCGTCTTTTGCATACCGTTTGCGTACCTGCCAATCGCCGCCAGATTGCAAGGCATCAATAGCTCGTTTGAGGAAGCAGCCATCGACTTGTACGCCACCCGCTGGCAGGCGTTTCGTTATGTTCTGCTGCCCATTTTGTTGCCGGGTGTGATCTCCGGAGCATTGCTGGCTTTCATTATTTCGCTGGATGACTTCATCATCACCAATTTTGTTAAGGGTGCTGGTATCGAGACACTGCCAACAGCGATTTTTGGTGCCGTCAAACAAGGCATCAAACCCAACATCATGGCTATATCCAGTTTGATGCTGTTGGTTTCCGTTGTTTTTGTTACGGTGTCCTGGTGGATCGGCAGGACTGGAAATAAGCCAGGGGACACATAACCGTGGTGCTTTACAACACGGGTTTTCAATCAGCCTCAGTAAAGAGGCAACAGGAGAAAAACATGAGCGTCAACATGAATTCAACCAGAGCAACGGCGTTGGCTGCGGCGATGGCTGTCAGTCTGGGTGGTGTGTCTGGTGTGGCACAGGCCGAAGGTAGCTTGAGTATCTATCACTGGTTTGAATATATCCCTCAAGAGCTACTTGACAAGTTCTCAGCCGAACATGATGTTGACGTCACCATGGATACGTTTGACTCTAACGAGTCCATGCTCGCTGCATTGAAGGCAGGCAAGATGGGTAGCTACGATGTAGCCGTACCCGGCGACTACATGGTTGAGATCATGCGTGGTGAAGGGTTGCTGGATTCCTTCGAACCAGCCGAGCTGTCCAACTTCAACAACATGGAGGATCAATGGATCGATGTCGGTTTCGATCCCGGTCGCAAGCACTCCATACCCTACCAGTGGGGCTCCACCAGTTTTTCAGTGAACCGGGATGTGTTTGACGGTGACATACGCACCACCAGCATCATCTTTGATCCGCCTGAGTCGCTGGCTGGCAAGATCAATGTGCTGGACAGTCAGGGAGAGGTTCTGGCTCTGGCGTCAATCCATTTGGGCATTCCACAGTGCACGCAAGACCGTGATCAGTTAAAAGCACTGAATGCACTGTTGCAAGAGGCAAAACCCAAGTGGGCTTCGTTCAATTCTGATGGTGCCAAGGATGTACTGGTATCGGGTGATGCAGCAGTGGGCATGATCTGGAATGGTTTTGGTGCCAAGGCTCGCAACGAAGGTGCGAACATCGAATACGCTTACCCTGTCGAAGGCTATATCGTGTGGATGGATAACGTGGTGCTGCTCAAGGATGCTCCCAATCGCGACAACGCATTGAAGTTCATGAACTTCCTGCTGGAGCCTGCCAACATCGCCGCAGTCACGAATTTTGCCCAGTACACCGCCGGTGTGAAAGGTGTATCCGAGTTGCTGACGGATGAGCTGAAGGCATCCCCAGAAGCCAATCCGCCAGCAGATGCGCCGGCAGGCACGTTCGTGCAAGTGTGCGATGAACAGACTCAAACCTTTTATGACCAGATCTGGACAAATCTGAAGAAGTGATTGTGATGAGGTCTGGTTTTCAAGTCGATAGACAACGTCCCGCATGACGTTTTCTCTCGTCGCCCGATGCAGCGACACCGGCATGTTCGGTGTCGCTATCTCATCGTCCTCTCCAGCGGTTGCCGCTCGCTGCGCCTATGCTCAGGCAGGCGTAGGAGCGGTTGCCAGTCAGAACATCACTGATCCCCGGTTGGGGCCTGAGGTGCTGGCAGCGCTGGCTGAGCGTCTGCCTGCTGATGAAGCGCTGAATCGTGTCATGCAACATCATGATCACCCAGACTACCGGCAGGTGCTGGTGGTTGATCAGCACGGTAACAGCCAGGTGCATTCAGGTGGAAATGCCTTAGGGCACTGGTCAAGTGCCACCGGGCACAACGTGGCCAGTGGCGGGAACATGCTGCATGACACGGCCGTGCCGCAGCATATTGTCCAGGCGTTTACAGACTCTCGGGGGCACCTGGGTGACAGACTGATACAGGCGTTACAAGCCGGGCTGGCAGCAGGCGGCGAGGCTGGCCCGGTTCATTCTGCGGGTCTGTTACTGGTGGATAAGGTGTCCTGGCCGGTGGCAGATTTGCGCTGTGACTGGACGGATGAATGCCCGATAGAAGCCATTGCGGCACTGTGGGAACGCTATAAGCCCCAGCTGAAAGACTACGTGACGCGAGCGCTGAATCCGGGCGACGCCCCCGGTTATGGTGTGCCGGGAGATGACTCCGGCCGTTAGGCTGCTGCCGGGTTGGCAGTTAATGACCTGACACGCACAGGTTCCACCCCATGCGTGCGTTCAACTGTATCGCGCTAACGCGTTCTACAGTGACTGCGTAGGCAGGTGAGGTCGTGTCATTGCCAGTGCTTTCGCCTTGCGCATAAAGAAATCTAATTCAATCGATAAATTAAAACAGTTTGTTTTAGTACGTCGCTTGATTGAGTATCTTGGCTCATGGGAGGGCCAATTCGCTCGAGCGCCAATGGTTGAAAAATCCTGCAATCAGAGTAGTGCCCGTTGTTTTTGAGTGATGGGTAGATCAACCGGCATGCAGGGCTACCCAGCTTGTCACATGACATACCGATACTGAATTAGTCGCAGCTTCAACAGGAAATAAAACACTATGGCAGATAACAATGTTGCATTGATCGTGGGTGGCGGCAGTGGAATTGGTGCCGATGCGGCCCGCCTGCTCGCAGAAAAAGGCTACGACGTGGGGG
>CALLPU010000360.1 GCA_938016235.1 uncultured Granulosicoccus sp.
CGCTGTTCGATGCGCTGTTCAATATTCTGCCGCTGGGTACAGTGCTGGATGAGCAGCAGGAAGCTACGCCAAGTCGAATCCTGTCCACGGTAACGTGGGAGCCCGATGCGCTTGAGTTATTGGAGTCGCTGGTAGAAAAGCAGCCAGTGATCGTTCGAATTTCAGCAGCCAAGACGCTGCGCGATGCCAGTGAAGCTGCAGCCCGACGGGCTGGCAGTGATCGCGTCGAAACCAAACACGTGGCGGCACAAGCACCGTCCGGTGAACCGGTCCATTAGGGGCCAGGAGAAAGTCTCATGAGTGTGAATCCAACAATGATGAAGGCACATGAACTATCACATGACTCAGGCATGTCGTCTGCAGTCAATGCACAGTCGACGCACCACGCACCCACCGGGCCGCGGTCACTTGAATACCGCGTGACATACGCGCTTGTCTTCATGGTCTGCCTGGCAATAACGGGTCTTTGTCGATTGCTCCCACGTAATCGTCATCCGTGGATTTGTGCTGGCGACGACGGTACAGGTTCATTGTGGCGAGAGGCGAGAAGCGCTGCCGACAGTACCGTACCTTACATTTTCCAGCAGTAGCCACACTGTTTTCATGCCCTGATGAAAGCATGTATGCGCAGCTTTCACGGGGCAACTGTTTTGCCAGTTGCCCAGGCAACCGGCAAATAGCACTACCGCACGTTGTGCGGTGTTCAACGACGCGGTTTGCGTCTCTTCCGGCCCCTGGGGTGAACCTAGGGCCAACAACATGAGGCTATAGATATGGCTGACGATACCCCAGGTGGTTCTCTGTCTGGACTGAAACAGAACGAAGCGCGTGAGTTTCACGCAATCTTCGTTACAAGCTTCCTTTTCTTTACCGGAATTGCGGTCGTTGCACACTTTCTTGTGTGGTTATGGCGCCCTTGGTTCCCAGGTGTAGAAGGGTATTCCATGCTGAATGACTCCACTGAAAAGCTGGTGTCTTTCATGTCTTACATCGCATAAGGGGAAACTAGTTATGTGGCGTATTTGGTTATTGTTTGATCCGCGTCGTGCCCTGGTGGGCCTGGCAGCTTTTCTTTTTACTCTGGCGATCGTGATTCATTTCATCGTTCTGAGTACTGATCGATTCAACTGGATCGAGGGCCCTATGGCCAGCAACGATGTCAGTGTGTATGAGCTGATTGAAGGCGAAGGTCAACCTACCCAGCTTCTGGGCTGATTTTCATCAGTAGGACAGAACAGCCGTCAGGCCGGTGCTACTTTGAAACAATGATGTTTGACGCTTCAAGTAAGTACGACCTGTCGGCTGGCTTCTGTCAGCAACACATAGGCCTTTTAGTCGGGGAGATCTAACATGGCGATGCTGAACTTTGAGAAGAAGTACCGTGTTCGGGGGGGCACGTTGGTTGGCGGGGATCTGTTCGACTTTTGGGTCGGGCCGTTCTATGTCGGCTTTTTTGGTGTAACGACGATTTTCTTCGCCACAGTGGGAACGTTGCTGATTGTTTATGGTGCGGCACTGGGTGATACCTGGAACGTATGGCGAATCAATATCGCGCCACCAGATCTTTCCTATGGTCTTGGATTTGCGCCGCTCAAGGAAGGGGGGTTATGGCAATTGATAACAATATGTGCCACAGGGGCATTTGTGTCCTGGGCATTACGCCAGGCTGAGATAGCCCGAAAGCTTGGTATGGGATATCACGTCCCGTTCGTGTTCAGCTTCGCCATTCTGGCTTACGTAACGCTGGTTATATTCCGGCCTATCCTGCTCGGAGCCTGGGGGCATGGTTTCCCGTACGGCATCCTGAGTCACCTCGACTGGGTATCCAATGTGGGCTACCAGTTTCTGCATTTTCATTACAACCCGGCGCACATGCTGGCCGTGACGTTCTTCTTTACTACGTGTCTTGCCTTGTCTTTGCATGGCGGCCTGGTGCTCTCGGCTACCAGTGTGCCCAAGGGTGAGAAGGTCAAGACGCCTGAATACGAGGATACGTATTTCCGGGATATCGTGGGCTACTCCATCGGTACGCTGGGTATTCACCGACTGGGAATGTTTCTCGCGATCAACGCAGCCTTCTGGAGTGCGGTCTGCATCATCATCAGTGGACCTTTCTGGACCCGTGGCTGGCCGGAGTGGTGGAACTGGTGGCTTGAGCTACCCATCTGGAGCTAGGAGAAAATACAATGGCTGAGTATCAGAATATTTTTACCCAGGTGCAGGTGCATGGTGCCGGTGAGATGGGTATACCCGTTGGTCGGGATACCCGTAATCGCGTTGGCAAGCCCATCTTCAATCGCTGGCTGGGCATGCTGGGCAACGCTCAGATCGGGCCCATCTATCTGGGTGTGACGGGCACGCTCTCATTGATCTGCGGTTTCATTGCTTTTGAAATCATTGGCTTCAACATGTTGGCCTCAGTCAACTGGGACGTCGTGCAATTCGTTCGACAACTGTTCTGGCTGGCGCTTGAGCCGCCCCCACCCGGATCCGGTTTGGGCATTCCGCGTATGGCGGAAGGTGGCTGGTGGTTGTTGGCAGGTTTCTTTCTAACGCTATCCATTCTCTTGTGGTGGACCCGAACCTACTTGAGAGCCAGGGCACTCAAGATGGGCTACCACATACCGTGGGCATTTGCGGCAGCGATCTGGCTGTACCTGGTTCTGGGTTTTTTCCGCCCATTGCTGATGGGTGACTGGGGTGAGGCCGTACCGTTCGGTATTTTCCCTCACCTTGACTGGACGGCTGCGTTCTCCATGCGTTACGGGAACCTTTTCTACAATCCGTTTCACATGCTTTCTATCGCTTTTCTGTATGGCTCAGCCGTGTTGTTTGGCATGCACGCTGCCACCATTCTCGCCGTAGGTCGATACGGTGGAGAACGTGAGATAGAACAGATTACTGACCGAGGTACCGCCACAGAGCGTGCCGCATTATTCTGGCGCTGGTGCATGGGTTTTAATGCAACCATGGAATCCATTCACCGCTGGGCTTGGTGGTTCGCGATCCTGACCCCCATCACAGGTGGAATCGGCATTCTCCTTACCGGTACGGTGGTTGATAACTGGTACATGTGGGGTGTCAAGCACGGTATCGCGCCTGCGTATCCTGAGGTTTATCCACCCGGCATTGATCCTGCTCTCGGCATGGAGGCAAAATAATGAAAATGTCAGACCTTCATAGACGAGCTGCGCGGTGCATGGTGTCGTCGCGTGCTATCAAACTCGGTGTCATCGCGGTGATGGCAGCGAGTGTTCAAGGGTGTTTTGAAGCACCGCCGATGGACACGGAGCAAGTTGGCTTTCGTGGCGTGGGTATGTGGAGCACAACGAATCCGGATATCACAGAGCAACTGGTCGCCTTGAATCAGGTGCCGGCCGCCTTGCCTGCGACACCGGCGGTGGAAGGTGCGCCAAAAGCGGGTGACATCTACCAGAACGTGCAGGTGCTGGGTGATCTGAGCGTGGCGGAGTTTGCGCGAACCATGGCAACGATTACGCAATGGGTGTCGCCTGAACAAGGTTGTGCCTATTGTCACGAGGGAGCGAACTTTGCGGAAGACAACCTCTATACCAAAGTGGTCTCCAGACGCATGATGCAGATGACGCAGAACATCAACAGCGAGTGGTCTGATCACGTAGGTGCCACAGGGGTTACGTGCTATACCTGCCACCGCGGCAACAATGTTCCCGAGTACATCTGGTTTGAACAGGATGGGCCGGTTACAGCAGGTGGTATGTCGGGTAACAGTTATCAGCAGAACCACGTGGGTACCGAGGTTGGTTATACATCCATGCTCAGCGATCCTTTCAGCAAGTACCTGATGGGTGAACCCGACAAGATTCGGGTAGCGGCACAGAATGCGTTACCGATGAGAGGGGAGACCAACAATCAACCCACCCAGGCGCTGGAAAACACCTGGTCGCTGATGATGCACATGTCGGACTCTCTGGGTGTGAATTGCACGCATTGTCACAACAGTCGTAATTTCTCCTCGTGGGAGCAGTCACCTCCTGCCCGGATAACGGCATGGCATGCTTTGCAGATGGTTCCGGAAATCAACAATGACTACATGACGCCACTGCAGCCAATCTATCCGGATCATCGATTGGGTTCACTGGACGATGCACCGAAGACAAACTGTGCCACCTGTCATCAGGGCATCAACAAGCCTCTCTATGGTGTGAGCATGCTGGAAGACTATCCGGAATGGAAAGGACCACTGGAAGGTGGAACACTGGATGCACCGGACTACACAGCGGCACCTGCATACGGCGATCCCAATGCCGTTGAGCCGGAGTCTACGGAGCCGAGCGCTTCGCTGGTCAATCCGGAGACTTCCTCCAAGTCTGTCATTCAGTAGCGTGGTTCAAGCCAGCTGACCGGACTTGCGAAAGTTGTCAGGTCACAATCAGGCGTACGTCACGACCTGAAGGAAGTTGTGTTGTCTTGCAAGGCTGGCTTGTTTACATTCTCGCACTGGGGTTCGATGGTTGAACCCCAGTGCTGACCTGTCATTGCCTCTTGATTCACCCACCCTTTCGATACGTAAGGCTTCGCCCATGAAAACTCTTCGAATCGCGACACGAAACAGTCCCCTGGCGTTATGGCAGGCGGAGGATGTCAAGGCGCGGGTCGAATCCCTGGATCTCGGGGTGAGCGTCAAACTGCTCAAGATGACCACCAAAGGGGACAAATTGCTCGATAGTCCGCTGGCGAAAATAGGTGGCAAGGGGCTTTTTGTCAAAGAATTGGAAACCGCTATTCTCGACGGTAGAGCCGATATTGCCGTCCATTCGATCAAAGACGTGCCCGCCGTGTTACCGCCAGGGTTGCAGGTAGTGCACATCATGGAGCGCGAAAACCCGCACGATGCGTTTGTTTCCAACCACTTCCAGAATCCGGAAAGCCTGCCTGAGGGCGCGCACGTAGGAACCTGCAGTTTGCGAAGGCAGGCTCAGATCATGGCGAGGTTCCCTCACCTGGAGGTGCACAACCTGCGCGGGAACGTTAATACACGGTTGGCGAAGCTGGACAACGGAGACTACGATGCCATCATTCTCGCTGCTGCCGGTTTGCTGCGACTGGGTATGCAGGAACGCATTGCCAGTGAAATGAGCGTGGAGGACAGTCTACCTGCAGCCGGGCAAGGCATTGTCGGTATAGAGACACGGGTTGATGACGACGCAACGTCATCATTGATAGACCGTTTGCATCACACCGACACAAGTTACCGTGTCATGGCTGAGCGAGCGTTGAGCGCGCGCCTCGATGG
>CALLPU010000361.1 GCA_938016235.1 uncultured Granulosicoccus sp.
ACCACGCTGTTGGTTTATTCATCAACCAACGGCAAAACTGCCTGGCTATCCTCTGGCGCCTCGCAGCGATCGAACAAGCCGTAGTCACGTACCACATGCGCTATCCGCAGCCGATAGTCTGCGAGTACACCTTCTCTACCACGCGTTTGCGCGGCACGATGAGCCGACAGATTACGCCACTGAGCAATAGCAGATTCGTCTTTGAAAAAGGACAATGAGAGTAGTTTGTGGGGTTGCGTAAGGCTTTGGAATCGCTCAATAGACACAAAGCCATCAATATCATCTAACAATGGCCGCATTTGCGCAGCCATATCGAGATAGCTGCCTCGCTTGCCTTCACCTGGCACTACTTCAAAGATTACTGCAATCACGATGACGTTTCTGCACGTGATTGAACTCGCTTAAGAAAGGTCCGATCCTCCCGCAGTAAAAACTTGTGCTGTTGCGCGTAGTCAAAATTGTGTGCTCCCAATGGATCACTTGCCAGGCGGCTACGATAGCGTTCATATTCCGCAAGGTTCTGTATATCGTATATTCCATAGGCAAGAGTACTGGAACCTTCATGTGGTGCGTAGTAGCCAATGAGCTCGGCACCACAACGCGGTATCGCCTCCGCCCAGTTACGGGCATATTCGTTGAATTGCTCTTTTTTGGTCGGGTCTATCTGATATCGAATGATGCAGGTAAGCATGCTTTTCTCCTCTGGCTGTGCAATCAGCTTACGCCATTGCAAAACCTCAACGCTTCGACTACCATCGAACTATGAGAGGAAGCCCGAACATTGCACGTACCGGCGCACTGATAGGCGATATTGCCCGCGCATCCATGCTGACGGCCCTCATGAACGGCAAGGCGTTAACGGTCACGGAGCTGGCACGCGAGGCAGGAATTACCGTGCAAACAGCCAGCTCACACCTGAGCAAACTGCAACAAGGCGGACTGCTGAAGATGCGTAAGCAGGGCCGACACAAGTATTTTGCACTGGCTAACGAGGAGGTCGCCGCTGTGCTGGAGAGCCTCATGGGTCTGGTGGAGGGTAGCAAGCCGCTTGTCTCCAGAACCGGACCAGCCGATATTGCGCTGCGTCACGCGCGTGTTTGCTATAACCATCTGGCCGGCAACATGGGTATTCACCTGTACGACAGCCTCCTGTCAAACGGCTATATAGCCAATAAGAGCGGGCAGCTGAATCTGACACCTGACGGTGAACAATTCTTCAACTCATTCGGTATCGACTTATCCGGGTTAAAGGCAGGTAGATCAGTGCTGTGTCGAGAATGCCTGGACTGGAGTGAGCGACGCTCACACCTTGCGGGAAGTCTTGGTCGCTCGTTACTCAGCCGGTTTGAACAACTCAAATGGGCTCGGCGGGTAGAAGGTACCCGAGTGATCAAGTTCTCTCGAAGCGGCGCTGCACACTTCGAAAAAACCTTTTTGATCAATGCGTAATGCCAGTAGATGTATCCGGTTAACTGGCCTGTTTGAATGATTTGTTCGCCTGGGCCATTAACAGCGCACTCAGCTCATCAGGGTTTATCGGCTTACTCAGCAAGTACCCTTGAACATAGTCACAATTGAATCGTCGCAAGTAACTCAGTTCTGATTCGCTTTCTACACCTTCGGCAACGATGGACAAATCAAGCCCCTTTGCCAGCATCAATATCGAGGAGACGATTTTTTCGTTCTGCGATTCCGGTTCAATGCCCGTCACAAAGCTGCGATCAATTTTCAGTGTATCAATGGGTAGCGACGTCAACACGCTCAGCGATGAATACCCGGTGCCAAAGTCATCCAATGCCACACGCACACCACGTTCTCTAAAGTCCGACAGCAGGCTGACCACCTGATCAGGCGCCTCCATCATGCAGGATTCAGTCAGCTCGATCTCCAGTGCTCCGGCTGGCATGTCATTTAAGTGCAGGGCCCGATCAACAACTGCTGATAGATCTGACAAGCTGAACTGCCGTTGCGACACGTTAACGGCAACCGATATTGGCTCGCTGATCTGGTCATGCCATGTTCGCCATTGCTTGCAGGCCTCGAACATGACCCATTCACCAATCTCACCAATCAGCCCGATATCTTCGGCTACTGGCACGAATACATCGGGAGGTATCCGACCCTTCTCAGGATGCACCCACCTCAGTAAAGCCTCAGCCCCAACAATCCTGCAGCTGATCGTGTCGAATTGCGGCTGGTACTGCAAGGAGAACTGACCTGATTCAAGTGCTTTGCGCAAATCCGCTTCTATCTCGATGCGAAAATTGGTTGCCGCATGCATCGCACCATCAAACCGTCGATAGGTATTCTTCGTCGCCCGCTTTGCTTCGTACATGGCGGTATCTGCAAACTTGATCAGATGATCAACATCAGATGCATGTTCCGGAAACTCAGCAATGCCGATACTGGTGCCAACGATAAACTCAGCCCCTTCCAGGGCAATCGGCGCTTTCAGGGCGGCAATAATACGTTTGGCAATTCTGTCTTGTCCCGATGGTTCCAAACCTCGCAAGGCAATCAGGAACTCATCACCTCCAATCCGTGCAACGTGTGAGTTAACAACATCAGGGGATTGAGCGTTGCCCTGCCCCTCGGCCAGTCTGACGCAACTGGTCAATCGCTCTGCGACCTGTTGTAGCAACAAATCTCCAGCTTCATGCCCCAGTGAATCGTTTACACGCTTGAAATCATCCAGATCGAGGAAAAATACGGCCAGTGAGTCGCCTTTGGCAAGACAGTCCCCAAGGTTGTCTGAAATGATCTGCTGAATCATCCGCCGGTTGGGTAGTCCGGTGAGGCTATCGCGAAAAGCCAGGTTCTCAATTTTCCCATGTGATGCCTTGAGCTCTTCAATAGACGATTGCAACTTAGCATTCATTTCCTGAAAAGCATTAGCCAGATCACCTATCTCGTCGTCACGTTCCAGACCAACAGCCTGAGTACTTTGCCCGTTACCAATTGCTATGGCAGTATGTCTCAAACGGCGTATGGGGCGTATTACCGCGGAGCGCAACAACATGAAAAACAAGATGGTTGTCACCACGATGGCACCGAGTGTTACGGCACCCACCGAATAGGCTAACTGCGAACGCGCGTCGGCAAATTCGGTTTCAGGTACAACTGCGAAAAGCAGCAGATCATCCGTTACTCGACGTCCCTTGATCAGGCTGTCATTGCCTCGGTATTGGACTGTCAATGCCTCTTCATTACCCGGATGATGCCTGAATTCAGCAACCAGCTTGTCCAGTCGCTTGCCAATCATGTTGGGATCCTTGTGGAACAGCACGTCACCCGCGTTGTTCAAGGCCACCAGGTAACCTCCATTGCCAATAGACTGTCGACTGACGATACGGTTCAGAAATTCAAGGCTTGCCGTTATGGCCAGGTACCCTCTGAGAGTTTCTGGCGCCAGAATCGGAGCCGCATTCGTATCTTTTATCATCATGGGACGTGCGACCAGCAATGTGATGGTTCCATCATCCGGGCTCTTTTCCACCGACGTGTGGATCAAGGCATCCGAATTCTGCAATGCGATGAACCACGGACTATCTCCTTCTTCGTCTGTGACATCGATGAGATTGAATAATGCCCATCGAGTGTCCTCGTAACCATCAGGTGTGAGAAGGCGAATCTCACGATATTCCGGATAAGCCATCTGGTAGCTGGCAAACAGCTTCAACAACGAGGGCTGCATCAAGTCATACCGCTCCGCTTCATCCTCGATCATCACATAACGCTCGATCAGGTTGGATGTTGAAAACAAGGTAGCGTTGGCTTTTGCCGTGCGGATAAACAAGCGTGCTTGCTGCTGCGTCTGAATCAATGACCGATCCATTTGCTGCATCAGCTTTTGCTCGGTGTCTGTACGAAGCTGTTCGTACACCACAAAGCCCAGTGTAAGCAACGATCCCACAATGACGGGCATGATGGCCGCCAGCAGTTTTCCTTGCAGCCTCATCACACTGATCTCAGGCTACAGTTGGGTCTGGACAAGATTGAAACCCGAATTATTTGAAGACAAGTCGCGATCCAATCGCGTTGATCCGCTTTTTCGCT
>CALLPU010000362.1 GCA_938016235.1 uncultured Granulosicoccus sp.
GGACACATCGAAACTGGTATTGCTGCCAGCAATGGTCTCGGTCGCTGAATCACTGGTGCAGACCAGCCGCGAGTTGATCAAAGCCAACGTCACGCTGTTTATCGTGCCGGCAGCAACCGCTGCTCCAGAGCAGTCGATGATGGAAGCATCGGCGACACCTGTGCTGTCAGACGAGCCGTTGAACCGGATACTGATCGACGTGGCGTCGCTTTTCAGAAACTGACCGGCCTCCCATACACCGTCGACCTTGGGAAAGATGTCTTTGTTGGAGGGTATCGGAATGATTCTGCCAGTGATGCGTGTGCTGTCGATACCCTTGAAACCCGCCTGTCTCAGGTGCTGGTTCACCAGGTGTGAGGTAAAAAAAGCGCTTTCCTGCAGCATGGCAGAATCCTTGATCTTGACGTTCTCTCTAATGGTTCTCTGGTAGAACGTGCTGGCAATACTGATCACCAGCATGCTGATCGTCACGGCGATCAGTATCTCGATCAGCGTGAAGCCTTGTTTGCGATATGGCGTGTGGCGCATCAGATGGGACCCGCCATATTGAAATATTGCGGCGCTGTGGAGCCATCGATGTATTCATTCCATCTGACCGACACGGTGCATTTGTCTGTCATGCATTCGATCTTGCCTGCACCACCGGGAAGCTCATCGCCGATCGTCTGCTTCCAGCGCGCTATGGTATGCAGAACCGGAGAAGCGGCGGTGCTGGTGGTGTCCAGTACATCATCATAGTCCAGGTTGTAGATACCGTTTCTGGCTTCGGCAACATTAGTTCGCAGCACCTCCAGCATGTCCCGGGTTTGTTGATTCACGGTGAAATGGGATTCGGATATCTCCATACTCACCAATGAGCTGGTTTGCAGATTGGAAATGGACAGGGCAGCGAACATTAGCACCGCCAGCGCCACCATGACCTCAATAATGCCCACACCACGCTCGTGAAAATTCACAGGTGTCATTCGACGTTACCTGAACGACTCATGGAAAAATTCTCTGAGTAGTTTCCTCGTTCGACAGTGACTGACACGGCGGGGTTGGAGTATCCGCGATGGTTGTAGAAAACCTGACTGCTGGTAGTGGCGTTCACTGAATCTTCCATGGCAATCTGAATGTTGCTGTCATCCACGCGCACTAGGCTGATTACCGTTTCACCGTTATCCACTTGTGCAGAGTTGTCGGCATCGTGGAAAACTATCCAGCCACCGTTCAATGAGGAGGCGCAGGTCGCGCCGTCTTCGCTACCGCAGAATCGAATACCACCGCCGTACTTGATGGCTTCACTGCGGGCATGCGTCAGCGATCGCTGCATGCTGGCAGCCATCTCTTCGGTCTTGGTGCGTGACAGCCAGCCGGAGTATCCGCTGACCGCTACACCTAATAAAATACCGACGATCGTCAAGGTGATCAGCAGCTCTATGAGTGTATAGCCGCTAATGTGTTGTGATCTGATCGGCCGATTCTCCACCGGCATGATTTGTAATCTAGTCCTGGTATCCGTTTTCACTGGCGCACGTGACTGTGGCGCAGCCTTCCTTTTCTAAACCACGTTATCGGCAGGATGGCGGGGTTTCTTTACGTTCGGATGCGGTACAAAAGGCGAACCTGCTCTTAAGCTGCGGGGCTGGCTGGCCGATACGCTGGTAGACGAACCGCGTGAAGACAGCGGTCATTAGGAGATGATTCACCTCACACTATGCGCTACCTACTCACACTTTCACTATTGATATTGACGATTGCCAGTCTGCCCGTCAGAGCGCAGCAGCTGAACCTGGCTGAGTCACCGCTGTTTGTCACTGGCAGCAAGACTGCGCTGGTGCAGCTGGTGGTACAGCGCGATAACAACCTGTTTTTCGAGGCCTACCCGTCGTATGAAGACATCAATGCGGACGGTGAGCTGGACATCCGTTACAAGCCCCATGAGATCGACTACGTCGGTTACTTTGATTCCTACTTCTGTTACGTGGCGTCCTCGGGGGATCATCTGGTAGCTGTTGACAAGACCAGTGACAAGAAATGCACGAATGCCTGGAGCGGCGACTTTCTGAATTACCTGTCGATGACACGTATGGATATCATGCTGCGGGCGCTCTATGGCGGTAACCGGTCAGTGGATACTGCGAGTGAAACACGCCTTCGCCGAGCATTCGTTCCGTGGGAAAATCATACCTGGGGTGTTGAATACGACTCTGAACTGATAGACGGCTACAAGATCAGCGATTACTCGCCCTACGGTAATCCTGACGCCGGGCGGCGTCACCTGTTCGCCACCAACAACTTCAAGAAAAACGACATTCCGTTTCTGCGCGTGCGTACTAACGTCGATTACCGTATCTGGAAGTGGACGGACAAGGAACGCATACAGGGTGACGGTTGGTCATCACTGGATTTACCGCTGGAAGTCAAGGTCTGTGAGCCTGGCTTTCTTGAGGATTTCTGCCAGCAATACCCCAATGGCAATTACAAACCCACCGGCCTGTTACACGAGTATGGCGAGAATGATTCCATGTACTTCAGTCTGCTGACGGGGTCGTTTGAAAACAACTTGCGCGGCGGCGTACTGCGACAGCCAATGGCCTCTTTCGGGCAGAACGAGGTGGATAGCGTAACCGGCGAGTTTTCCGGCACCGCCGGCATCGTCAATACGCTCAATGCCATTCAGATCCCCAACGACTTTGTGCAAATCTCTGTTCAGCGTGATTGTGGATGGCTGTGGGATAGAACGTTTGATAACGGAAAATGCCGTGCCTGGGGTAACCCGGTAGCTGAAATGATGTACGAAGGCATGCGCTACCTGGGCGGTGAAATGTCACCCTCACCCGAATTTCATACGACCGGCGGTATGGATGAGACGCTGGGTCTTGATGCACCGAGCTGGGACGATCCGTATGCCAGTAACCAACCTTATGCGCAGTGCTCCAGCGCCTACCAGCTGGTCATCAGTGATCCGAGCCCTTCGTTTGATGGTGATCATTTGCCCGGCAGCGATTTTGGTGCATTCTCAGGTTCCGGGTTGTCCGGTTTGCATGTCGGCGATATCGCTGACATGATTTCCAGCCATGACTCCACGGTATCGGGTTTGAAGTTCATAGGCCAGGTGGGTGGTAATGCTGATGGCGCTCCGTCGGCGAAAATGGTGAGTTCTCTGCGTAATATTCGGGGCCAGGCACCCGAGGCGCCACATCGCCAGGGTAGTTACTATGCATCCAGTGTGTCCTACTTCGGGCACCAGAATGATGTGCACCCGGGCGCACCGGGTAAACAGACCGTTGGCAACTTCACGCTGGCGTTGGGTAGCCCGCTGCCGACAATATCCGTTGAAGTTCAGGGCAAGACGATCAACTTTGCGCCTTATTCGAAAACGGTGGCGATTGGTAATCGGGTTCTGACAAGCTATCAGCCAACCAATGCCATAGTGGGCTTCAACGTTGAGTACGTGACGGATACGTCTGGAAGCTTCCGCGTCAGTTTCGAGGATAACGAGCAAGGCGCAGATAATGACCTTGATGCCGTATCACGCTACGAGTATGTGGTGGTGGACGACGAGGTCACCATGACCATTACCAGCCTGGATGCTGCCGGTGGTGCTATTCAGCATATGGGCTTTGCCGTGTCGGGTAGTGATAAGGATGGCATCTATCTGGTGGTCAGAGACAGTGATACCGCAGAGAAGAAAGATCCGGATTTCAGGCTGGATGTACCACCTGGCCAGTCGCCCGGCGTCGGTTGGGCAGATGGAAAGGCGTTGCCGCTGCAACAGGTCCTCACCTTCAAGGCCGGCACCAGTGCCGGAGCAGAGCAGTTGCCATCGCCACTGTGGTATGCCGCCAAATGGGGCGGTTTCAATGATATCAATGAAGACGGTATTCCACAGGATCTTGAGTGGGACGCCGATGCAGATGGCAATCCGGATAACTATTTTCCGGTGGTCAATCCTGCCAAGATGATCGATACGTTAAGGAATGTGTTCGATCAGATCAGCGAAGAGGCTGCCGCAGGCAACTCCATTGGCGTGAGCAGTGGATCACTGAACACGGGCAGCCGCATCTATCAGGCGGACTTTGTCAGCAAGCAATGGACAGGGGATGTCAGTTCTTTTGATATCAGCTTTGGTGGAGAGATTGACCCGACACCGAACTGGTCTGCCAATGATGCATTGGCAGAACAAATCCAGACCGGTTCACGGCAGATATTGACCTATAACCCGGATGCTGAATCCGGTGTGGCGTTTCAATGGCCTGATACGGCATCGCTGCTCAGTGGTACACAGCTTAGCGCCCAGCAGATGGCGTTGCTCTCGCTGGATCCTGTGTCAAAGCTCCCGGATACCCGAGGAGAGGACAGACTACGGTATATTCGGGGCGAGCAAATCCCTGATTTTCGTCTTCGAAGTGGGGCTCTGGGTGACATTGTTCACTCATCACCACAACTGGTGGGAGAACCGTCATACTACTATCCTGATGACTGGGGAAGCGGGGCACCGGAGAACAATGCGCCGTACTCAGCATTTGCGAAGGCTCAACGAGGCCGGCAACGCGTGGTGTATGTGGGTGCCAACGATGGCATGTTGCACGCCTTTGATGCAGGAACGTCAACAGATGGCGTGTATTCTGCCGGCACCGGAAAAGAGCTGTTTGCCTACGTTCCCAGCAGCGTTTACGGCAACCTTCCGGAGCTGACGCATCCGCGTTACACGCACAAGTATTTTGTGGATGGTACGCCACGCATTGGTGATGCCTTTGATGGCTCTCAATGGCGCACCGTTCTGGTGGGTGGATTGCGCAGAGGTGGCCAGGGGGTCTACGCACTGGATGTCACCGACCCCACGGGTATTTCCGAGGCAACGGCCGACACCACCGTGCTGTGGGAGTTTACCGATGAAGACGACTCCGACATGGGCTATAGCTATTCCACGCCTCTGATAGCGCGCATGAACAATGGGAGGTGGGCTGCCATATTCTCAAACGGTTACGGCACCACTGAAGCGGATGGTAATGTTGGAAGCGGAGTGTCTGCAATTTATGTTGTTGATCTTTTTACAGGAGACTTGATCGTCAAGATAAACAGCAACAAGACGCACGACAATCACAATGGCATGTCCGAACCTACCGCGGTAGATCTGGATGGCAACAACACGGTAGACAGAATCTACGCCGGTGACCTGTCGGGTAATGTCTATGGTTTTGATGTCAGCAGCACCAGCCCGTCTGACTGG
>CALLPU010000363.1 GCA_938016235.1 uncultured Granulosicoccus sp.
GCCTCACCTGGAGTACCTGGGACGCTGGTTGCTCCAGTTTACCTCGGGTGCCACGACCAACAGCGACGCTTTGCTGCCGATCATGAACAAGCTGGTCTCAGAGCTTGTGGAAGGGGCAAAATACGGTTGAATCACTACTGACATACAGTTGTCGCAGCTGTTGCCTATAGTGCGCTTAACCGGAATCGATCTGAACGCCGGAATCTACACAAGGGCAGTCACATGAAGCGCACTCCAGTCAATCCATGGTCATGGTCGTTAAACGTTGGCTACAACCAGGCCGAAATTACGCAAGGCGTCAGCCGTCAGCTCACGTGTGCCGGTCAAACGGCAGTTGATGGTGAAGGCAATCCGCAGCATCCTGATGACATGCGCGGCCAGCTGGAACTGGCTTTGAACAATCTGGAGGCTGTTCTGGGTGAGGCGAGCATGAGTTTTGCCGACATCACCCGGTTGGGTATTTACACAACCGATGTGGATGAGGCGATGAAGCATTTCGATTTGCTCGGAGCCAGACTAGGGCCGGTAAACGCGGCTCCACCGATGTCGCTGCTGGGCGTCACCCGTCTGGCCATTCCCGGGCTTCTGATCGAGATAGAGGCCACTGCTGCTGATTGAGTGCGTGCTATGGTCTCGCCTTCTCTAACTGTGCAAGAAGATAAGTCGATGCCCTGGTTTGCAATGAGTTTGGCAACAGTACTTGGGATGGTGTTTGCCCAGCAGCCCGTGATCAATGCTGCTGTGGCACGCACGCTGGGTTCGCCCGTTCATGCCTCCTTTTACTCCGTTTTCATCACGCTATGCGGTATGGCGGTGTTACTGCCATTTGCGGCAGGTACGCTTCGGCCTGCTGTGCTGGCAACACTGCCGTGGTGGTCAGTGCTGGGCGGGCTCATTGGGGTTGCCATAGTGGCAGGTGGCGCTTACCTGGCGCCTGTGTTGGGAGCCGCCTTATTCTTTGTGTTGCTCGTGGCCGGTCAGCTATTCGGTGCTGCCATGGCCGATCACCTGGGTGCCTTCGGGTTACCGGTACGCAGCCTGTCGTTCACTCGAGCGGCAGGGCTGGCTCTGGTGCTGCTTGGCGCGCTGCTGGTGCATCGGGGTTAGGCGCGTTGGAGCGTATCCACAGCTTCAGCGACTCGGGTAGAGGTGGCGACTCGCCGGTCATCCCTACCAGTTTGTACAGCTCATCGATGCTGACCTTGCCACCGGCTCTGGATAGAAATCGCGCATCGATCACGGCGCGGGCGATGAAAGTGCCTGATCGGCTGAACACCTGCTCCAGGTAAATGGCTCGATCGTCCCAACCCAGTATTCGGGTAGTTATCGTGAAGCGCTGGCCCAGTTTCAGGGATTTCTTGAAGGTGATGGTTTCTGCAGCAACAACCGGATACCAACCGGCCTTGCGGATCTCGTGGAACACGTCAGCGCGCAACATCAGATCGGTTCTGCCCAGATCGGCATAGGTCAGGTACACGCCGTTGTTCACGTGCATGAATATATCCAGATCGTTCGGATACACCCGCAGCGTAGTGTCTACCGGTCCCATCACATCCGCGCGACTTCGACGCGATTGAGTGAAGATCAGCCAGAACAGGCGGAACAGCATCTTCATGCTGGATTCAGCCAGTCCTGTGCAGGCAGGAATTTTCGAGTCAGGTCGTCCTCAGCTGAGCCGGGCTCAGGCTGAAAATTGTAGTGCCAGCTGACATGGGGCGGCAGTGACATGAGAATGGATTCCGTACGCCCGCCGGATTGCAAGCCGAACAAGGTGCCGCGATCAAACACGAGATTGAATTCCACGTAGCGCCCGCGGCGGTACAACTGGAAATCGCGTTGAGCCTGAGTGTAGGGTATGTCTCTGCGTCGCTCGGCAATCGGGGCATAGCCGGGGTAGATATGATTGGCTACAGACTGCATCAAGCCGAAGGCATGGTCAAAGCCATTGCCGTTAAAATCATCGTAAAACAGGCCGCCGATACCACGCGCTTCCTTACGATGTTTCAGATAGAAGTACTCGTCACACCAGGTCTTGAATTTATCGTGCAGATCATCGCCGAACGGAGATACGGCGTCTTTCGCCGTTTGATGCCAGTGGACGCAGTCTTCTTCGAAGCCGTAGTAGGGCGTTAAGTCAAATCCGCCACCGAACCACCACACCGGGTCTTCTCCATCCTTGTCAGCACGGAAAAATCGAATGTTGGCATGGGTAGTGGGCACGAACGGGTTCAAGGGGTGCAGTACCAGTGACACGCCCATGGCTTCCCAGCCCCGGCCTGCCAGTTCGGGCCGGTGAGCCGAAGCGGACGGTGGCAGTGCCGTTCCACTGACTTTGGAAAACGCAACGCCTGCCTTTTCAAACAGGGCGCCGTTGGTCATGATGCGGGTCAGGCCTCCGCCACCTTCCTCACGCGTCCACGCATCGTCAATAAACCGGGCCTTTCCATCCAATGCTTCAAGTTGTGCACAAAAAGTATCGTGGAAACTGGTCAGAAATTCTTTGACGGCATTGCTGTTGACATTCATGGAAGATAGATCTTGGCAGAGCGATAACAGAAGTTACAGATTCTACCTCAGGCCAGTCTTCACATCGCCGTAGATGTTTTTTCCAGGGCGCTGATAAAGCGCTCTACTTGCAATTGATCGGTTGCCCATGACGTAACCAGGCGAACTATGGAGTGTTCATCGTCAACAGGCTCCCAGACGTAGAAATCGAAGGTGTTCTTCAGTTCTTCAATGAGCGTGTTGGGTAGCACGGGAAAGATCTGATTGCTTTCTGTTTCGGCTGACAGTGTATGTCCTGCTGCAACGATTGCTGTTGATAACGTCTGTGCCATGGCATTGGCGTGGGCTGATGCCGTGGCAAACAGGTTGTCGGTGAAGAGCGTCTGAAACTGAAGCCCTAACAAGCGGCCTTTGGCCAGCAGTGCCCCTCGTTGTTTAATGTGAAATGCAAAGTCTGTGGCAAGCTGTGGATTGGGTATGACGATCGCCTCGCCAATCAGAGCGCCTGCCTTGGTGCCGCCAATCCAGAAAATATCGGTCAGCTGCGCAACATCTTTCAGAGTGAGATCACTTTTGCTCGCAGCCAAGGCAGTGCCCAGTCTGGCGCCATCCATAAGCAGCAGTAGCTGATTAGCCTTGCACACAACCGACAGTGCCGTGAGCTCCTCGCGCGTGTAAACCGTGCCAATTTCGGTTGCGTTGGAGATGTACACCAGGCGAGGTTTAGCCATGTGCGGAAAATGGGCATTGCTGGCCAGCGTGGTGGTGATCTGCTCAGGTGTCAGCTTGCCGTTTTCACTGGGTACAGTGATTATCTTGTGCCCGGTTGCCTCGATTGCTCCGGTTTCACGCACCACGATATGCCCGATGTGAGAGGCGATGACAGCCTCATGTGATCTGAGCGAGCTGGCCATGATGATGATATTGGCCAGCGTTCCCCCGGCGACGAAAAATACCGGTATGTCGGGGTTGCCCAGTTGCTGCTGTATCAGTTGTCGTGCGTGTTGCGAATAATCATCGTCACCATAGGCCGTCTGCTGCACCAGGTTGGATTGCGCCATGGCCTCCAGAACTTTCGGGTGGCAGCCTTCGCTGTAATCATCCAGAAAACTGTATCGTTGGGTCATGGGTTCGGTCATGGGCGAAGCTGTTTGCCTGACTGTAGGTCAATGATGCGAGTTGGTGATGCGAGGGATCCGACATGCCCGTCGTGAATCTGGTCGATCTCGGCTCCAAACACACGCTTTATATCATCGGTGCTGCGCAGGGGAGGATGGCCTGATCGATTGGCGCTGGTCGACACCAGAGCATGGTCAATCCCATTGCACAGTGCTACCACGTCAGGGTGGTTGCTGACTCTGACCGCCAGGGTGTTACGGCCGCCCGTTAGCAAACTGGATGTGCCTGCAGCGGCTGGTACCACAAACGTGACGGGCCCGGGCCAGGCTGCATCCAGCTGAGACTGCCAGTCTGGCGGTATCGGTTTTATGTACGGCGCAAGCTGTGTCTGGCTGGCGGCAATGAGAATAAAGCCCTTGTGCGCTTCTCGCCCCTTGATGTCCAGGATGCGACTCAACGCTACGTCACTACGAGGGTCGCACCCCAGTCCAAATACCGCTTCAGTGGGGTAGGCAATCACACCATTGGATGCCAGTGTTACCTTGATGGCAGAAAAATCAGTATTCAATGCAGACCTTCCGAGCCTTCACTCCTGCTTGGCTGTCGCCTTCTTCTTGGCAGCGGCTCGTTTTTTCGCAGCGGCCTTTTTGCTGGCGGCACTTTTTTTCTTGGACTTTTTCTTCTTCGTTTTCTTCTTGGCAGCCGCCTTTTTCTTCGCGTCGGCTTCTGCTTTCGCTGCCGCTTTCTTCTTGCCTCGGCCTTTACGCTCTGGGGCTTCCTCCAATAGCTTCAGGCAGGTTTCCAGATCGATGGCAGCCGGTGTTTCTTTCAGCTCTTTCGGAATCTTCGCATTCTTGTTGCCATCGGTGATGTAAGCACCCCAACGACCGTTGAGGATCTGCACATCAGTGCCCTCAAAGGCCTTGACCAGTTTGTTGGCATCGGCGATTTTCTTCTCGGCAACGATCTCGAGTGCGCGTTCCAGCGTGACGGTGTACGGGTCGTCTTCCTTGAGCGACACGAACTTTGCGTCATACTTGATGT
>CALLPU010000364.1 GCA_938016235.1 uncultured Granulosicoccus sp.
ACCTGCCTCGATGGTTATCCCATGGCACAGCGCGGTGAGGCAGGCAAGGCGTTGGGATGGGCAACCATTGCATCGGTGGCTGGTGGGTTGACATCAGCGCTACTGCTTATCTTTGCGGCACCTCAACTGGCCGCATTCGCACTGAACTTCGGGCCCATTGAAACGTTTGCCCTGGTGCTACTAGGCCTGACTTGTATTGTTTCAGTGTCGGAGGGCTCACTGATCAAAGGGTTGCTAGCGGGTATGATCGGGTTGTTTCTGGCCTGCGTTGGCGGTGATCCCATCACCGGTGAAGCGCGATTCACGTTCGGCTACTTCCCGCTGATCTCCGGTTTCAATCTACTGGCTGTCGTGATCGGTGTATTCGCACTCAGTGAAGTACTTACCCGTGTGTCTCAAAAGTTCGATACATCAACGTCACTCGTCAGCTTTAACGGCATCGTTTTACCCGCCATACGCGAATGGAAAGGTCGCCTCGGCGGTTTGTTGAAATCTGTTGCTATCGGATGTGGCATCGGTGTGTTACCCGGGACCGGTGCGGCAACCGCTGCTTTCATCTCGTATGCCGAGGCTCGCAGGTCCTCAAAGCGAACGGATCAATTCGGCAAAGGTGAGCCGGACGGTCTGATTGCATCGGAGGGTGCCAACAATGCCGTCACCGGTGGTGCATTGATCCCCACCATGGCGCTGGGTATTCCCGGCGATGCTGTCACGGCCGTGATGCTGGCCACCTTGACACTGCACGGCGTGTCTCCTGGCGTTCGGCTCATGACCGATAACCCCACGCTTATCGCGGCAATCTTTGCAGGCTTCTTCATCATCAACGTGTTGCTGTTACCGCTGGGCATGATGGTATCCAAGGTGGCAGCACCACTGCTTCAAATGCGCGAGAGCTTCATGCTGGCGGCAATCGTGGTGTTGTGTGTCGTGGGCGTCTATTTTGTGCGTGGCAATCCGTTCGATCTACTCATCATGACAGGTGCCGGCGTGGTCGGCTTCCTTCTGCGTCGCCAGGGATTTCCCATGCCACCACTGGTCATTGGCATGGTGTTGGGGCCAACACTGGAAATCAGTTTACGACAAGGCCTGATTCTAACCGACGGCAGTTTCACTGCATTTTTCAGTGGACATCCCATCGCCACCGCACTGGCTATAGCAGCCTTGTGCATGTTGAGCCTGCCGCTGATACGCGCCATACGGTCGCGCCGGTGATGAACGATCCACACATCGTGCAAACTGACCGCCTGGCCTTGAATGCCCGTATAGAGGGAAACGGCCCGCCGTTACTGTTTCTGGGTGGATCCAGTTTCGACCTGTCCATCAAAGCTCTGGTGTTCGAATCCGATCTTGTCAATCACTTCACAGTGGCTGCAGCGGACCCGCGCGGGCTTGGTAACAGCGAGATGCCGTCTGGCACGTGGACCATGAAGGACTATGCGCTCGACGCAGAATCCTTCATGAATGCTCTGGGATGGCCAAGTGCGTACGTGGTGGGTGAGAGCTTTGGCGCCATGGTGGCCATGGAGCTTGCACTGCTGGCACCGCAGCGCGTTGCAAAGCTGGCCCTGGCAGCTGGTGCACCCGGGGGCGACGGTGGCTCGTCCTATCCCATTCACGAGCTGTTGAAAATTGACAACCACCGAGAGCGCGTTGTCAGAAGCCTGCACATTCAGGACTCTCGATTCAAGGATCTGTTGGAGAACAATCCAACTGAGGCCGAAACCAGAATAGACTCGCGCATGCAGAGCGATCAGTTATTCTTGCAACACGCAGAAAACAGCGTGGGATATCCGCGACTGCTGGCCTGCAGAGCACAACACGATTGCTGGGACAAGCTGCCCAATCTGTTATCAGAGACGCTGATCATCGCAGGACGCTTTGATAATCAGGCTCCAATGGACCGTGCCGAGGCCATGGCCAGGCGCATCCCCATGGCAACACTGCAACGCTTCGATGATGGTCACAACGTGCTCTTCGCATCCCCGGGACCGGTTCAAGGCATCATGGATTCCTGGCTGAACTCTGACGATGTGATGGCAACCACAGGTTAGAAGCCCGTTCTGTCGCAGCATGAAAAACGAGCGCCGCCGACACGTTCCCCGCCCCCGCTCCTGAAGCGGGTTACGCGCTATAGTTTTGCGTTGAGCGGGATCACGCACGATCCTGCCCCACGGTAGAGTTCACAGTCATGGCCAATTTCCCCTCCAGCGCAAAAGTCGTCATCATCGGGCAAGGTGGTATCGTCGGCGCATCGGTTGCACATCACCTCATCGAACGCGGATGGGACAATATCGTTGGCATCGACAAGTCGGCTGTTCCCACCGATATCGGCTCCACGGCACACGCATCCGATTTCTGCTACGCCACTGCGCACGACAACATGACGTGCTACACCACACGCTACAGCATCGATTTTTACGAGAAGCTGGGTCGTTATGCCAAAGTGGGAGGCCTTGAAGTTGCCCGCGTCGGTGATGATGACCGCATGGGTGAGTTAAAGCGCAAAGTCGGATCGGGTAAGGCGTTCGGTACTCGGGCACGGATGATCAGCGCCGCTGAAGCGAAAGAGAAAATGCCGCTTCTCGAAGAGGACATGATTCAGGGGGCCCTGTGGGATCCAGACGCGGGGCTGGTTGTGCCACGCTCTCAAGTGGTCACCGGTGAGATGGTTGAAGCCTGTGAGAAAACAGGCAAGCTCAGTGTGTTTGCCAATACGCCGGCTACCGGGCTGGACATACAGAACGGTCGTATCGTCGGCGTTGAAACCTCGCGCGGCTACATCCAGGCAGATCACGTGGTGGTTTGTGCCGGGTTATGGGGCAGGTTGATTGCGCAAATGGCCGGGGAAGACCTGCCTGTCATGCCAGTCGATCATCCCCTGCTCTGGTTCGGCCCCTATAAGGAATTCGCCGGTACGGGCAAGGACATCGGTTACCCGCTGCTTCGCGATCAAGGTAATTCGGCCTACCTTCGCGATACCGGAGATCCCACCACTAGCGAAGGTGGCATGATCGAATGGGGTTACTACGAGGAGAAAGAGCCTCGCATGTGCCATCCCAGAGATCTGTTGGAAAAAGAAGAAGCCCGCTTATCCCCTTCACAGCGAGATCTGGACATGGAGCAGATCATGGAGCCATTGGAGAAGGCCATGGAACTGACACCCATTCTGGGTGAATTGGGGTTTGATGAGAAACGTTCCTTTAATGGCCTGTTGCAGGTTACTGCCGATGGCGGCCCGTCTGTTGGAGAGTCCAGTCGTGTGCGCGGACTGTGGTACGCCGTATCCGTGTGGGTAAAAGACGGCCCTGGCACCGGCAAACTGATTGCCGACTGGATGACCGATGGACGCACTGAACTGGACCACAGCAGTGTTGACGTTGCGCGCTATTACCCGTTCCAGCAAGAGGAACAGTACATCCATGATCGCTGTTATGAAACAGCCTTCAAGATATACAACCCGGCCGTCCATAATCGCGAGCCATACACCAAAGGCAGAGGCCTGAGACGCAGCCCCTTTTATGAACGAGAGTCAGCATTGGGTGGGTACTTCATGGAGGCAGCAGGCTGGGAACGAGCACACGGTTACGCCAGCAATGAACACCTGCTTGAAAAATTTGCCGATCAGGTACCCGTGCGCGAAGCGGAGTGGGACAACCGACACTTCTGGCGCGTATCGAACGCAGAGCACCTGCAGCTCTCTGAAGACGTTGGCATGGTTAACCTGTCGCACTTCGCCATCATAGATGTATCAGGCCCCGATGCCGAAAAACTGATGGAATATGTGTGTGTGGCCAAAGTCGGAGGTGATACCGCAACCGGAAAAGGTATCTACACGCATTTCTTGGATGACGTAGGGGGTGTTCGAGCGGACCTTACCGTCATACGCAT
>CALLPU010000365.1 GCA_938016235.1 uncultured Granulosicoccus sp.
GATCCGCATCTTTCAGCTCAGTTTTTTTCGCAGCTCCGATGAATTGAATATCAACCGGCTCAAATGATGTTGACACTGTTTGCTCGCTCCTACTGATTCGATGTCCAAACTCAGGTTCACGATATCGTATATCCAGTCGTATGGATTGATTTACGAACCGTTATTTTTACTGAAAAGTTCAGCCCACTCTTTATTTGTGGAATCGGCTAGCTTTGCGACAGGAATTTCAAGTCCAAGCACGAGTTCTTTACTTAAACCGAGCGCTTCCAACAATGCTCCGGTAACGACCAGAGGCACTTCGGAGAGATTCTCGTAGGTAATTCGCCACGGGGATAATTTCTCTTCGGCAAACCAGGCATTCCATTCGTCATCCATCGAATCAAATTCCGTCATTTTTTCCCGAATCGCCCGCGCATCGTAGACCAGTTCTTGTGATGTAGAGAGGCGCTCCAGCTCTCGCCCATTCGATGCTCTGTGCCAGAGTCCCGTCTGAGACGCCTTGACGTAGGATATGGCTTGTTCAAGTTTGTTTTGCCGAGTCAAATGAATGAAGAGCGTTTGACCAAATACGTGTTGGACACGCTCGTGATCATTCGAATAACCAGGCACGAGAACTCGTAATTTCTGAATGAAAAATTCGAAACTGTGCTGTTGTAAGCGAAGGCCAAATATTCCTGTGTTTCCCGTTCCTCGTTGGCGAGCTGCCTTAAATATTTCTGACAAACAATCGCGTTCAGATCTGGCCCTGTCCGGAGCAAGGTCGTAGTAGTTCATCCAGTCTGATATCGAAGGGCTGTGAAAATGTGAGTCCGGAATACCAGATTTACCGGTTCCTGCCAGCAGGCGACACAGCAGCGTGCTCCCACTCCGAGGGCTTGTGCAGAGAATGTAGGATTGATACATGGCGATACTGACGGAATCCGAATCAGAGCCGGTATCCACCGGAGAATCGAGGGGGCGCGTATCCCTTCACTTCACTTCACTTCAGCTAAATACTATTATCGCAAACTCTCAAGCGATAGCACACAGGGTTGTCGGGTAGGCTGCGTGACAGGCCGCGTCCGAACGCGAATCATTCAAATCCAGGCGCCAATGCATGACACCGGATGCCAAGCCTTACTTACATTGTGGGCAAATTATGCGTAAGAAACCGCAAAGCCGCAGCTATTCGATGCGGTTTTCCCAGAACTTTGCCTCTATTCCCGTGGTGCAGCGCAATCAGTATTCCGCCATGCAAGGCAGTTGCCGCTAATTGCCTGCGAGCATCAGAGTCGTCGGCGTAGCCGTCCAGCAGGTCTTGCAAACAGGCGAGTCCGTGAAAGTAGTAGAACGAAGCGAGGTCCCATTCCGGTCGGCCCACCATGGCTTCATTGAAATCGAATACAGCGGTTAGGGTGTGATCGTTTATTTGCAGTTGCGCTTCGTGCAGATCACTATGCACGACTACCGGAGCGCCACCGTACGCAAAGGTAGTGAGCGTTGTTTCCAGCGACGAGAGTCGTTGCAATAACGAAGGTGCAGCGCGTATACAAGGATGTCGATCAAGAGGCTCATCTGAAAATGGCCACGGTGATTCGAATCGGGACAGCAGCCCGTTAATCGGGCTATCGAAACGCCCTTTCAGATAGTGTTCTGTATTCTCAACACGGCCAAATCCAGACGCCGGCATTGCGTGAAGCGCCTTGAGCAATTCGCCCAATTGCCTGGATACCGCTGGCGGGATAGCGCCACGTGCGGGGTGGCCGCCAGCGCAGTAGCGATCCAAAGCCCAATCAGTTTGCTCATCGCGGCCAGTTGCTATCGGCTCAGCGACAGGCAGGTTGGCGTCATCTAGCGCTCGGCGAATGGCAAAATCAGACCGATACGATGTGCACTTCCGGCGCCCCGGTTTTTCAACTTTCAGCACATACTTTGAAGCTGAAGTCGTCACTCCAAATACCTTGCTTGTGGATCCCGTGGCCAAGTGCTCCACACTGACTATCGATTCATCGAGCTGGTGAATCGCAATGTCCGCTATCAGGCGGATGTGTTTCGATTGTTTGGTGTCTGTGTTCATTAACCCAAACCCTAACATTCCCTCGATGCCCCACTGTCACGAGGGCAATCCGACTCACCATCAGTTGTTTATACGACCTTCAGCGTAGTTGTATGGCCAGTTCAACGAGTCGCGTCAATTTGTCCAGATCTTTTGACCGGGTAAAACCCAACACGATCCAACGGGAATTCTTTGATCGACTCGGGTGGCTTTTCGATGTTGCTGGCTGAACCAGCTGTTCCTGTTTGATGATGGCTGGCGTCAAACGAATATCCAGCTCATTGTTACTGCCGGTCTGAAAGTGAGCCACTTCCTTGCCCTTGTAATTCACACAGAGCAATTGCGTGTCCTTGTAAAGATCCAGGGTGACATCGGGAATATTGCTCAGCTTAACCACGAGCTGTTCTCTTAAGGTTGGCATTGGCATTCTCCACGCCCGTCGGCTAACGGTGGAAAGGGTGTTCGCCTGATCAGACTAACAACAAATAGGGGGGGCTAGCGTTTATGCTCTCAGCCAATATCCGTCAATTATACGACTCATCAGGCCAAAGAGAATCAACGTCATGTTACCGATCTACGATACCTGAATCTGAGCTGCACTCTTGTATACACACGTCAGGTCACGCGTCGGGTCTTTTTGAATTCGGGGTTGTCCCAGAGCCTGTTGTTTACTATGTCGGCCAGGATTTCCACTGATCGCCGTACATCTTCCTCATCGATATAAAGCGGTGTGAAACCGAAGCGCATGATATTGGGGGCTCGGAAATCCCCGATAACATCCTGAGCAATCAGTGCCTGCATGGCGGCATACCCATGCTCAAAAGCAAATGAGACCTGACTACCTCGCTCTGCAAAATTGCGAGGACTTGCCAGAACCAGCTCAGGACAGCTGGCCTCGACTTCAGCGATAAAGACTTCCTGCAGATGTATGCTGGCTTCTCGCAAGGCGAGCATATCCATGTCGTCCCACACATCCATTGCCGCCTCCAGAGCGGTCAGTTGCAATACCGGAGGAGTACCCACTCGCATGCGCTCTATGTCGGCAGCTGGCCGATAGCTTGTCTCAAACGCAAAAGGCGCAGCGTGACCCAGCCAACCGCTCAGCACAGGCGACAGGTTCGGTATAAGGTCGGGCCGAACGTATACGAACGCCGGGGCTCCTGGACCACCGTTGAGATACTTGTAGGTACAACCCACTGCGAATTCACAGCCGCTGCTTGCCAGATCCACGGGCACGGCTCCTGCGCTGTGTGCCAGATCCCAGATCATCACTGCGCCGGCTTGTTGGGCAAGCTGCGTGATTTTCTGCATGTCGTGCATTCGCCCCGAGCGATAATCCACCTGCGTCAGCATGACTACCGCTACATCATCCGATAGAGAGGATTCGACAGCCTCTGGAGAAACCAATCTCAACTCATGACCTTTATCCAGATGCTTGATCAAGCCTTCTGCCATGTACAAATCTGAAGGGAAATTGCCACTGTCAGACAGAATCACCGTGCGTTCGGGGCGCATGTGTAATGCCGAGGCGAGCGCCTGAAATACTTTGATCGACAGTGTGTCACCCAAGGTGATGCTGTCTCGGGGAGCGCCAACGAGCCTGCCTATTCGATTACCCACACGCATTGGTTGGCCCATCCAGTCATCCTGGTTCCAACCCTTGATCAGATGTTTGCCCCACTGATCGGTCACCATGGAAGATAAAATCCCGTCCACATGACGTGGCAGAGGCCCGAGAGAGTTGCCGTCAAGATAGATCATGCCATCTGGCAGAGCGAACCTGTCTTTAACGGGTAAAGTGACTGGATTGATTTTCATGCAGGATAAACGATTGCCACGGGACGCATTTGCACCCTTCGAGGTCAGAGTTTAAGGTAGGCGTCGCCCGGACTGTCGAGTAATTGCTCCGGGTAACGTTAACAGCAAAACAAAGACGATCAAGCACAGCGTATGGCCAACAGCAAATGGGATGATGCATTCGAAAACAGGGCTTATATCCCCAATTCAGCGCAATTGCCAACAATCTGGACGGAACGAGCCTCCCGTTACCGTAGTGAAGCGCTTGCTGCGAACCGCAGGATAGACACGGATATCCCCTATGGCAATCATGCCCGCGAAGTATTCGATATCGTATGGCCTGACACTGAGCCCAAAGGGTTACTGGTTTTCGTCCATGGCGGATACTGGGTGCGGCTGGACAAGTCCTACTGGACAGATTTGGCCGAGGGTGCAAGAGCAAACGGATGGGCGGTGTGTCTACCCAGTTATGTACTGGCACCTGAGGCGCGAATTCGCGACATCACGCGCCAGATTGGAGCGGCTGTCACAAAGGCTGCCAAAAGAGTAAACGGCCCTGTTCGCTTAGCTGGACACTCGGCTGGCGGCCATCTGGTCAGCAGAATGCTGTGCGATGATCGCATTCTGCCAGCCGATATCCAGCAACGTGTGATACACACCGTTTCCATCAGTGGTCTGCACGATCTGCGCGCACTGTTGCAGGTTGAAATGAACACATCGTTGCGGCTGGACGCAGAAGAGGCATCCGCTGAAAGCCCGGTTCTCCTTCGGCCCATTGGTCAACCCAGCATCACGGCCTGGGTAGGCGGTGGCGAGCGACCCGAGTTTATTCGCCAGTCACAACTGATCGCCCTGATGTGGCAGGGCCTGGATGCCAGAATCACGTGCCACTTAGACGGGCAGCATAATCACTTTACGGTGATCGACGGGCTGAAAGAACCTGATAGTGCGATTACGAGTGAAGTGCTGCGAGAGCCGACATAATCGCGGCTGACACTTCCCCCGTGCATTTTCAAGATCGACCCGCTAGCAGCTACGAGGCTATACAGTCACTCGGCGGGAAACAAGATGGGTGTGACAAAATCAATGGCAGTTGGCATTCCCAGATTCGGAAAGGCATCAATCAGCCCCTGCTTGAACTCTTCCGCGGTGCTGACAGTCGCGATGAGTTGCCCGGCAGTTGCCAGCCAATCAATATTTTCCTGGTAGACGCTCGGGTCGTTAGGTGCGCCATGACCTGGCAACACAACTGGATACCCATCCACCGCGGCCAGGTTCTCAAGCGCTACGGTCCACGGGTCTACCTGACCTGCCAAAATAAGATGAACATCGCTGTAGACCAAATCTCCAGTGATTACGACACCATGGTTGGGGATTCGTATCACCAACTGGTTGGCAGCTTCGGCATCAACGACTTTCTCAAATTCATAGGCTATGCCGTCTATCATCAAGCTTCCCGGCTCTACAACTTGAGGCACCACAAACGTACTGGCAATGTTATCCGCGCCGAAGTCGCCTTGCTTTTCAATGACCTCGTTTTCACCGTTCGTCTGAATCAGATCAGCTACTTCCTGCAACGCATACACCGGGCGATCATTGAATGCTTCGCTACCGAGAAAATGATCAGGATGATCGTGGGTGATATAAACCCGATCAATTGGCTTACCGATTTCGTCAGCATATGCCCTCATGTCCCGAGCGTTTGGCAACAAAAATTGGGTGTCAAACGCTACCAGGCTATTTTCTGACTCAATGATATGCGTCGAGTTGGCAAACACTGCCTCCGGAGCCGTCAACGTGTGTACCGTAATGCCATCGGCCTTCTGTACAGTCACCACCATGCCACTGTCTCGTGTCGTTACCGTGGTAGATGGCGATTGACTATCGGTACTACTATCGTTGTCACTGCAAGCCGTAAAGCCCAATGAAGCCAGCAGAACGAATATCAGCTTCATCACCCTGGCATTCGAGTTACCTGGAAATGTGCTTGACCGTCGAAATGGTCTATTGGAGAGATATCTATTGATCATCATGGAAAAACACTCTGAGTAAATTATTCATTAACCGGTGCCTGCAGGGACACCGGTTTTGTGTTGTCGAAAGGTTCAAGGCAAAGGGCTATTCAAGCAGCAGAGCTACTTGCCGTGATAGGCGTTACTCACCGCGTATGAGTCTTCAAACCAATTCCACAGTATTACCTGACCATCGCGAACCTTCACGCGCAGCGCGAAAGTGAATTCACCTATATCCTGCCCCGACTCCGTGGTAGTTCCATTCATCTTGCCAAAGAAAGCGGCTGTGTCACCCGAAGCGAATGCGTTCTCCGTTTCCCAAAGCGTGGTCTGCAGATTGGATGAGAAAACGCCCAGGAATTTGAAAATGGCATCCTTGCCTTCCCACGGACCAATCCATGGCATGGATTTATCCCCTTCGTTGTGCCAGACCATGTCGTCCGCCATGAGTGCGGACATCGCCTCCATGTCACCCTTACCCATGGCTTCCATAAACGCCATGGCTGTATCCAATGTTGCCTGGCTGGCCTCGTCTGTCTGATTTGCTCCAACGGAGCTCCCGAGGAAGATGGCAGCGGACGCCACAAGCGATGTTGTTAGTGCGGTTCTTCGATTCATGAGACTCATTCAGTATTGGAAATTTGGGTTAGCAGGTTTGATTCTTCGCCAATTTAAGTTTTCTAATCAGGCTGTTGTTCGTTGACAAGCCCGTGAACGGGCGTATTTCGACGGTCGCAGTTGCAGCTGGAAAAGCCACAGCACAACGTATTGCCCAGTCCGATCTCCCAGCTCGTGAAGTAGCCGAAAATCTGGGTCGTCAATGATTGGCAGAAGCAGTATATTGATACTGTTATTCATTCATAAGTAGCAGTTTTCAGATGGGATTGTTCCGCAGAGATAAACAATGATCGAAAAACTCCGTAGCATGGCGATATTTGCCACTGTGGTTGATCGAGGCACTTTTCGAGGAGCCGCACAGCATTTGGGTCTCGCCCCATCACGAATTAGTCAGAGCGTTTCCAATTTGGAGAAAGAGCTTGGCGTAACGCTTCTGTATCGCTCTACGCGCCAGCTCTCTTTGACTAATGAAGGTCATATCCTGTATGCGAAAGTTGGCGAAATGCTAAGAGCTGCCGAAACCGGGCTTGATGCTATCAACCTGATGTCCAATCAGCCTGCCGGAGAACTGCGCATAACTGCACCGGCATTTGTGACACAGACTGGGCTTATGAATTCGTTTGCGCAGTTTGCCAAGGCGTACCCCGGGATAAACCTTAAGTTTAATTTCTCTGACCACGCGCAAGACTTGATCAAGGAAGGTTTTGACGTAGGAATTCGCGCTGGGTTTATGGCAGATAGCGAGCTGATGTCTCGCACTGTCGGGCAGGCTAAACGCTATCTCGTGGCAAGCCCGGATTACGTAGCCTCCCGTACAGCACCGGCTCATCCATCGGAACTTGAGCACTGGGATTGGTTGCATTTTTCAATGCGCCCGGAAAGGCTTGAGATGTGTTCAAACAGTGGAGAAACTTATTCTATTGTCTGTCGCTATCGTGTGGAGGTAGATTCAGCTTACGCGTTGAATGAATTTGCATTGTGTGGCCTGGGGTTGACTCCACTCCCGGAGAGTCTGGCCAACCGAGGAATCGCGCAAGGCAAGCTGGTACACGTTATGCCGGAATGGTCCATGGCACCACTCACTTTACATGCGCTTTGGCCGGATCGATCAAGACGTGAAAGTCTGACGCTTATTTTTATTCGCTACCTGGCCAGCAAACCCATTGCCCCGTGAACTTCGAGCGCTCGATAGGGACCTTTAGGAACCTATCGGGCAATGCCATTCATCCTCGGTTTCGGGGCATCCAACCCCTTCGCCCTCTGGCTCTCTGTTGCTACCGGCGTAGCGGCTCTCGTCCTGACGCTACTCACCGATCATGAAACCGGCGTCTTAGTACAAACATTCTCCAACTGTTCGCCTTAGCGCATCGATACCCGTTTCAGCGTGTCGGGTTGGGTGAATACGATTGGTCAGCAGTGTCCAAGACAAGCCAGCATCAAAATCAAGCCACAAACCGGTACCCGTGAACCCGGTATGTCCAATTGTTTTCTCGCTGCATCGTTCCCCTCCAGACCAGCCTTGGTGCATCCGTTCCCACCCATAAGTACGAGAATCACTCACCGGAGTGCGCTGGGTTTCGAGCACCCGCGCTGAACCGGCGTTGCCATTGAGCAATTCCAACGAATAAGCCAGTATTGAATTAGCGGTGCCAAATAAACCCGCATGCCCAGCGCCTTGTAGTGCATGGCAGTTGTCGTCATGAACCTCTCCACACAGGACTGTTCCTCGCCAGGTGCACCGTTCTGTAGCTGCCGAGTCATTGGCATCCGCGTGAAAGGCAAATCCGGCTCCCGGTGACATGTCGCGAATTCGTTTGCCCTCAATTCGTTCAAGCGCCAAACCCAGGAGTATGTAATTGATATCGGAATACACCGGCGAACCTTTGCGCCAGTTTCTCTGCAACACGAAGGCGCGCAACAGATCCGCGTCCCGTCCATAGGTATAGATGGGTTCAACCGCCGGCAAGGGCGTCTGATGAGACAGGCACTGCCCAAACGTTATCTGGCGGATCCAGCTATTTGAATGATACTGGTGCAGATCGGGTAGCACCGTGATTAACGGATCGTCCAATGCCATGACGCCATTGTCGATATGGCTCAGGATTCGTGGAGCGGTAAACAGCACCTTGGTCAAAGATGCCAGGTCGAACCACGTATCCTGCGTCATCGCGCGCCGAAGTGGCTCGCACTGGGCATTACCGGCATATCGGTAGGCTGACTGACCTGATGATGTGACAACACCCAGCACGCCACCGGGTATTCGCTGCTCGGCTATCGCAGCCCGCACTGGCGCAAACGCCTCCTCTATACGCGCATTGATGTTCATGACGAACAAGAATCCATCAGCGCTGAGCCTCAGCAACCGACGCATACAAATGACACGCATTACAGCTGGTTTTGATTGCGGATGCTACTGCCGAGTGAGTGCGTCTGAGTTCAAGCCCAGGCTTATGCGTCAGGCACTGCTTCATGACGTCCGGGCACCGCGTACTGAACACACAGCCAGAAGGTGGATTAGACGGATCGGGTAATTCTCCTTGCAGAACAATGCGCTGCCTCGAGTCGTCTGCCCACCCGGGTACCGCCGACATCAGCGCCCTGGTGTATGGGTGTTGCGGATACTGGATAACCGATTCGGTGCTGCCGGATTCGACAACATGGCCCAGATACATCACCACAATTCGGTCACTGATGTGTCGAACAACAGACAGATCATGACTGATGAACAGCAGCCCGAGCCCCAGCTTTTTCTGCAGATCGCTCAGCAGATTGATTATCTGACTCTGTATGGACACGTCGAGCGCCGACACGGCTTCATCGGCAATGAGTAGTTTGGGTTGCAATGCCAGCGCACGGGCGATAGCAATGCGCTGTCGTTGACCACCAGAGAATTCATGAGGCATACGCGTCAGTGCAGATTCGGGCAACCCCACCAGATTCAGCAGATCACGTATACGACTCTGCTGTTCATCCGGTCCGCCGACCCCATGTACTTTCAATGGCTCGCCTATGATGGTACCGACGGAGTGCCGCGGATTCAGGGCACCAAACGGGTCCTGGAAAATCACCTGCATGTCGCGCCTGGCAGCCTTGAGTTCACGACGGTTGTGGTTCGTTATGTCTCGGCCGTTGAAATGAATGTTTCCGCTGTGTGAATCGCAGAGACGGAGGATACTGCGTGCCAGCGTCGACTTGCCGCACCCGGACTCACCCACGACTCCCAGTACTTCACCGGAATTGACCGTTAGTGACACATCCGAGACAGCCTGTATCGCAGGTTCCCCGGTTCGACCCGCGTACCGGGTGCAAAGCTGCTCAATCTCCAGTAGCGTCATGCGTGCGGATTCCAGCATCGTACCGTGTGATCCTGCCCTGATAACTCGGGCGCATCAACGAGACAACGTGGCACGTGAAAAGCGCACCGTGGTGCGAACCGACACGCGAATGGATATTGATCAATCGGTGGCACACTACCCTCAATGGCCGGTAGGCGATTCCCGGGCGCATTGGAAGCAGGAACTGTCGTGAGAAGCGCGCGAGTATAGCGATGGCGCGACTGGGTAAAAATTTCAGCGCTGGAACCTTGTTCAATCACCTGACCGCAGTACATCACACAGACGCGATCACAGTGGTTTCTGACTATCGCCAGATCATGCGTGATCAGCAGCACTGCAAGGTCCTGCTCCCGACACAGCTGTTCCAGTAGTTCCAGAATCTGTGCCTGCACCGTCACATCCAGAGCAGTCGTTGGCTCGTCAGCGATCAGCAAAGCAGGGTTGCATGCCAGTGCCATGGCAATCATGACGCGCTGGCGCTGCCCTCCCGATAACTCATGAGGGTATCGTTGCAGTAACTTTTCTGGTGACGCCAGGCCAACGCGATCCAGTAATCTGATAGCCATGGCCTGCCCTTTGTGCCGTCGATCAACACGTTTCAACTGTTGATGCAACAGCGGCACCTCGGTCAGTTGATCCCCGATGGTAAAAACCGGATTGAGCGATGTCATCGGTTCCTGAAAGATCATGGCTATCGAACCACCCCTAACAGCGCATAGTTCGCTTTCAGTCAGTTTCAGCAGATTTTTCTGGCGAAAACGAATGCTGCCAGATAACACGCTCATTGGCGGTGTTGGCAGCAGTCCAAGTATGGACAATGCGGTCACTGATTTTCCACAGCCAGACTCACCGACCAGGCCAACAATTTCTCCGGCCTTCACGGTCAGCGACACATCGTCGATAACAGCGTGCCTGGACGCTGATACGCGCAGATTTTCAATCTCAAGCAATGCTTGCTCTGGCATGAGTAGCGATAGCCTTGAATGCCTTGATATTGGTCTGGACAATAGCATAAGCTCACCAGGCAGCCAGTCCTGGTTTACGCTTGATTGGATGCGCCGCAACCGAGGAAAATGCCATGAAGAAGCTTGTCAGCCATCGCAGCGTGAACACAAACCGTTTGTGCATGAAAACTACCCTGGCGCTACTGGGTGCAGGGTTTATCACCAGCGCCGCCGCCTCCACGCTGGACGTAGCCATAGACTCGTCTCCCGCTGGACTCGACCCGCATCTGATCACAGCCTTTAACTCGGTGATCATTGTGCAGGATACAATTTACGAAGGGCTCACCCGAATCGAACAGGATTTATCGGTTGCGCCCGGGCTTGCCAGCAGCTGGACTGTCTCTGATGATGGTCTGACGTATACCTTTACCTTAAATGAGAACGTGACATTTCACGACGGCAGTGCTTTCGATGCCACGGATGTTGCAGCGTCAATAGATCGTGTACAGAACGAAGCAACCGGCTCTCCGCTTGCCAGTCGTGTCTCACCCATTACTGGTGTGGAGGTGCTGGACCCGCAAACGCTCAGCGTGACACTGGACGCACCCTTTGCAGCAATACTCTCTTCATTGTCCGGTATTGCCATCGTGCCGTCGGAACTGGCCGCAGACTACGAAAGCCTGCAGCAGACGCCCGTCGGTACCGGTCCCTTCCAGTTTAATGAGTGGCAGCCCAACTCACACATCAGCCTCGTGAAGTTTGCAAACTATCGCAACAGTGGCGAACCGGCGCTTGATGAGGTTCGTATCAACTTTGTTCCCGAGTCAGCGACACGTCAAGTGGGAATCAGCTCGGGAGAGTACGATCTGCTACCGGGTATCGATCCAGCCACAGCCCTGCAACTTCAAGCCACACCCAACGTGCAGGTTCAACAAACCCGCGACATGTCGTACACGCTGCTGGGTATGAACACAACGCGCGCACCGTTGGACAATCCGGCGGTTCGCCAAGCGATTAACTCGCTACTGGACCGACAGGAAATTATCGACGGTGCATTGTTTGGCTCCGGTGTGCCCGCCGGGCCTCTTTCGCCTGCATTGGCAACCTGGGCTCTCGATACCCGTGAATACGCGTGCTACGAACGTGATGTAACGAAAGCTGTCAAGCAACTGGAAGAGGCAGGTATCGACACACCCGTCAAATTGTCAATTCTGGTGTTACCACGCCAAGATGCACGCGATATCGCGCAGGTCATTCAACAGCAGTTGAGCGCTGGTGGCATTGAGGTGGAACTGCTGAACAAGGAAATCGGAGAGTTTGTACAAGACTGGAAAAACTCGGATTTCGACATGTTTGTATCAGCCAATGGCGGCAGCCCCGATCCCGATGAGTACTTTTACAGAACCTTCAGAAGCGGTGGATCTACCAACGTTTTCAAATATTCTGATACTGAGATTGATCAATGGCTGGACGAGGGTCGCCAACTCACAGACGCTGCGGATCGCAAACGTGTCTATGATGACGTACAAAAGAAGTTAGCCTGTGAAGGGCCCATTGCACACTTAGCGTACGGCAATCTGTCGACCGCCGTGCATGATTCCGTCAGTGGTTTTGAGATACTCGCCACCGGACGGTTAGCGTCATTGAAAAACGTCAGCATGACCGAGTAGGCCCGTCGCAGCAACGTGGTAACCCTTGTGCAACCTGCAGCATCAACGTGCTTCAGTCGCGTGTTGATGCTTCATCGCTTTTTCAGGTGCACACGACCAACAGCCATAAAGCGATCCTCGGCATATCGGGGCTCTCCGGTGTGACGAACCGGAGAGCCGGACGACTGGCCCAGCGAGTGCTTGATCTGTTTATCGTGCTGCTTGGTGTATCGATCATCGTCTTTTTGATGATACGGATGATACCCGGTGATGCCATCGCCATCATGCTGGGTGCCAACGCAGAAGTCACACCTGAACGTATGGCGGCTCTGGAAACGCGTCTGGGTTTGGACAAGCCCGTGATCGTGCAGTACGGACACTGGCTGGCGGGTCTGATACAGGGAGACTTCGGCACATCGATCTGGACAGGACGTCCTGTGTTGAGTGAAATAGCGGCACACATCGTACCGACGCTTCAACTCACCCTGATGGCTACTCTGGTCGGTGCCGGGCTTGCCATACCCATTGGCTGTTTCATGGCAGAGGCGCGAGGTCGATTTTCCGAAGTGCTGGTCAGAATAGTGGCGATAGCCGGCCTCACCATCCCCTCTTTCTGGTTGGGCATCGTGGCGATATTCCTTATGGCGCGGTATGCACCTGGTTTCTCTACCATTGGCTATGTGCCGTTTAGTGAGTCTCCGCTGGAGAACTTACAGAGAATGGCCTTGCCTGTTCTGGCTCTTTCTCTGCCAATGGTGGCCAATCTTTCGCGTCTGCTGCGCTCGTCCATGCTTGACGCCATGAGCCAGGACTATATCCGCACCGCCAGAGCCAAAGGAGCGGGCCGGCGACGGGTTTTATATATTCACGCACTGCGCAATGCTCTGATCCCGTTCCTCACCAGTATTGGTGTTTCGGTGGGCTATCTACTGGGCGGTTCCATTGTTATCGAGCAGGTTTTCGCCATACCCGGACTGGGCAGGCTCGTCCTCGGCGCAATTGCCGAGCGTAACTACCCACTGGTGCAGGCGGCTATTCTAGTGTTGACCGCAACATTTGTACTGGTA
>CALLPU010000366.1 GCA_938016235.1 uncultured Granulosicoccus sp.
CATCGCCGCCGCTGAGTACGTTATCCTGGGCATCACCTGCCAGCCTGTCGTTGTAGTCACTGCCGGTCAGATCTTCGATGCCATCAATCGCATCTCGCCCACCAAAGCCATCATTGGTGACCTCACCCACAGATAAGTCGATATTAACGCCGACGGTGGCAACCGAATAATCGGCACTGTCTCGCCCCTCGCCACCAATAAGTGTGTCATCACCGGCTGCACCTATCAGGATGTCATTGCCATCACGACCGTCGAGCACATTGTCATTGGCATCGCCCTGCAACCGGTCGTCACCGGTCGTGCCAACAATGCTTTCAACGTTTCGCACCGTGATGGCATCACCACCGCTGACCTGAATAAGTGATGCATTGGCGCCATCCAGCCTGGCGTCTATCTGAGTGATAGCTTCAGTCAGACTGAAGTCAATCGTATCCTGATCCTCTCCACCATCAATCTGATCGTTACCATCACTGTGCTTGAATACATCATCACCCGCTCCCCCCATGAGCTGATCCTGTCCAAGACCACCATCCAGCGTATCTGCGCCTCCAGCGCCATCGATAATATCTGCGCCATCACCCCCTGTGATGAACTGGCCTATCTCATTGCCGGTTAACAGGTCATCGTGACTTGATCCGACAAGGTCTTCGATATTTTTCAGCCGATCAGATTCTGATCCGTGAACCGCACTGACGTAACCATCGGCGTCTGTCGGTGCAGACAGATCAACTTCAACACCGGTGTCTATGCCTGAGAAGTCCGCGGTATCTCGGTCGCCATCACCTCCATCAAGTGTGTCACTGCCACCGCCGCCAGCAAGCCTGTCATTGCCTTCGCCGGCTTCCAATGTATCGTCCGCCGCACCACCCACCATCTGATCATCGAAATCGCTACCCACGATTCTCTCGATATTGATCAGCGTATCGATGTTCGAATCATCAATGTACACATTGTCGGCGTCGAGAAGCAGATTGGTGGTAATCGGCGCCGTACTGTTGCTGTAGTCTGCAGTGTCCCGATCATCGCCACCATCCAGCACATCATTACCGCCACCACCGGTCAAGCTGTCATCACCACCGTTACCCGATAAACGGTTATCTTCCTTGTCACCAATCAGTGTGTCGTTACCAGACCCTGTCGCGATGTTTTCAATACTATTGACTTCGTCAATTTCATTCTCTTCACCCGCCGGATCCACGATAACATTCGCAAATCCGTCCAACGACTGTGACAGATCTGCTGTTACTGGCACCACAAGGGAGGTGTAGTCGAGAGTATCTACACCACCGCCACCTATAAATCGATCAAAGCCCTCACCATGGATCAGCCGGTCGTCACCGCCTTCACCGTTCAGTACATCGTTACCCGCTCCCCCATCAATAACATCATCACCGTCGCCACCCTGCACGAAGTCTATACCCACGGAGCCGGTTATCTGATCGTTTCCAGAGCCTGAAAAAACACGGTTGGGGTTCGGGTTAACAGCCAGCACCCAGACTTCCACGCCGTCACTGTTGATAAAGTTGAGATCGTTGGCGCTGAAGACTTCGCGAACCACGAATTCACGTGAATCTTCGGATATCAGCGTCGTCTCCGGAGGGGCCAACAGCTCGATTCCGTCCTCATCGGTTGTGCCTTCCTGAAATTCAGATGTCACGGCAAAGTCAACACTGAAACTTTCATCAGACGGTACGGAATAGATCAAATTAACCCGCAATGAACCGCGCTCATTCAGCTCGGGGTTCTGAATGATCCAGGAGTCACCTACCTTGTTACCACCTTCGATCTCAAAACCATCAGGAAAACCTGACAGCTTGACTTCAGTGACCGTAAATCCGGCAGGAAACGTGGGCGTCATTTCGATCACCCGGCTCATGGTGTTTACATCAAACAGTGCCGGGTTATCCGTCTCGATGATCAAGTCGTCGGTTGTCGTACCGTAATTGAGCACCTCTGTGGAGAACTGAGCGTCATTGGCAGGATTGAAACCAGCCTCTTCCGATCCGCCGCCGCCTTTGATATGCCTGCGTTCGACACCGTCGACTGTACTGGTCGTTTCGGTTCTGGTAGGTTGCAGCAAAAACAGATCAAACAGAACTTCAGCCTCAGGGGCGCGAGGTGCTTCGCCGGCAGCTGCCAAGGCAGGCGATTCTGGTCTGGCTACCTTGGTGTCAATCAGAAAGGTATCGCCTTCTTCATCGACAGCCTTTTTGTCATACTCTCCCAGTTCTTCAGACAATTCCAGTTTTGGCGCCGCCTGCTGCGCTTCGTTCATCTCCTGAATAGCCACAGTAATGGCAGCCAGAACCTCCGCCAGTTCTTCTGAAACCTCCTCAGACTCTGTTTCTTCCGATTCCTCTTCAGAGCTCTTGAAGCTGTCTTCCAGCAAGCTGGACACAGCCACAAATTCCTGCATGGTCAGGTTGCCGATTTCACCGACCTTGGACAGCAGCACATTGGGAGGAATAGACTCGCCCTCAAACAACATGAGCGGAACTTCTTCCTCATCAAACAGAAATATTGCCAGCCCCAGTAATATGACCTGTCCACCTGTTTCAGGATTGGTCAGAATGACGTCAGTGTCGATAATGTCAACAGCGACATCGTCGAACGCGATACCGCTGACAGACAGCTCACCACCGGGTTGCACAGCCACCTGCTGACGATCCGCCGATGTGAAGTCAATTTCTTGCTTGCTTCGTGGCTCCATACGGGACTCTATTCTCCAGTTTTCTGAAGCGGTTAACGGCGGTGATCAATCGTTCGAGAGGTACCGCACACTCTTGTCGGTGTTACATGGGAGCTGGCCGGGGATGATCATGGACAGGCCTCGAAGCGCTTTCACTTCCGTTGAATCAAACCTGCCGGGTTGCTGGCACAGTGTTCTGTCGTTACACAGTCGTATGCGGTTATTGATCAGGCGCTACCCAGATCGCGTTTCTCTCGCTTGACACGAATATCTCCGGCTGCGCTGTACAGCGGCAGGTCATCGAGCTTGAGTAACGTGCGAAGCAGTTCCAGACTGTTCTGCGTGTGCTTGAGTTCAACCAACGCTATCGTCTGGTTTTGCCGGTTTAATTGCTGACACTGCTCCAGAAGATTTTTCAGACTCTGAACAGAATCCACTTCTGCATGATCATTTAACAGATTGATCAGAAACGGTTCTTGCTCCTGCAAGGAACCCACAATCTGATTTTTCTCTTCTACAAGACTGGGTAGCGCATCTGTACTTCTGGCTTCCATCACAGACGTTTCCGCTTCCAGTAATCGTTTGAATTCAGCAGCCAGATCGTTCAGCTCCTGAACCAGTCTTTCATCTAATGGTATTTCAGTATCCATAAGGTTTCGTCCCGAGGTTAATAACTCATTGAAGTATTGTTACAAGCCCGCGAGCAACCACCGTGGCATCCAGCACTTTGCCCGATGATGTATTCCGCACCTGCACTCTTTCACCCTGTGCTGCCGCACCCAACGCAGTGCCTTTGGTCTGTAACTGCAAACCGGCTGACTCATGTACGATCAAGACAGCCTCTCCTTTCTTGACAAGATCGGCTGGAATCAACATGCGCTCGTCAAGTACCATCCCGCCACCCACTCTGCGAGCGAACGCAAACCCCAACCAGTTTTCAAGATCAACGATCGGGTAGCCCGATGATCGCAGTGAGGTGTTATTCGAGCCGATGGTTATTGCCTGTTGTTTAAGCATGTTCCTGCTAAGTACATCGCCACGTCTGACGCCTCTGTCCAGTACCCACACGAGGCCTTCCACAGTCGCTGTCGCTTGAACGTGCACGCGCCACGGTTTCGGTGCCGAACACGCTACCTGAACAGTGACTCGCCCGAGCGATCTGCTACCGGGTGACCAACGAGTCAGCAACGGCACAGAGCACGCGGACAGTCGTAACCTGCTGTCCAGCGGTTTGACGCTAATCGTGGCGTCATTACCGGGCACCTGCTCGGATAACACGAATTCCTGTACCGCCCTCTGGATGTCTTCCAGTGACTGCACATCACTGACCTCACCTGCAGCCTGTAGCATACCGACGGGCAAACCCACGGCAATCAACAGAATCTGCAGAACCAGAACATCAAACCGTTTTCTCATACTCATCGAGGCGCAAGCTTTACACCATGATGAACAGCCTGTGGAGCACATATCCCAAGCTAACGGTAACGTGGATGTTGACCACTTCACTGAACGACAAAAAGGACGACAAGGTACACATATCTCAACAAGGAAAAGTCGACGTCGATGTCAACACCCAAACGATATCTGACAATTGCAGCTTGCATTTTGCTCAGCGCTTGTACTGAAACCATCATCCGTGAAGTCCCCTCCTCCGCAGAAGCCGGTGCTTCAGGAGAAGGTAGTAGCAGCAACCTGGATACCACACCAACGCTGGGCGCAGGATCGAACATGACGCCGGTAGAGCCGGCACCAGTCA
>CALLPU010000367.1 GCA_938016235.1 uncultured Granulosicoccus sp.
AAGCGGAAATTATCCGATGTCTGGGCAGGCTCAGCGATTAACTGCTCATCACGAAGCCGTTGACTGATTACCCGACTAGTCGACTGACCGGGAAGTTTATAGCGCAGACGAATCTCGGCCAGCTCGTCGTTGTATTCTGACACAGTTGATGCGTCGGGCTGCTGGTATCGCAACGGGGTGTTACGTTCACCGCCTTCGCCACGCAACGCAATCTCATACAGGGCAGTCACCGTATGCCCGGCGCCTATATCGCCAGCATCTACGGTGTCGTCATTGAAATCCTCATTGGCCAGTACACGGTTGGTGTATCCGATCAGTCGGTATTCGCTGACTCTTGCCGGGTTGAACTCTACTTGTATTTTGACATCATTCGCTATGCGCATCATGGTCGCGTGGCGTTCCTCAACGAGTACTTTGCGGGCTTCCGCCAGCGTGTCGATGTAGGCGTAGGTACCGTTCCCGGTATCGGCCAGTTGTTCCATCAAGTGATCGTTGTAATTTCCGGTACCGAATCCCAACGTGGTCAGTGCAATGCCGGATTCCCGCTTGCGAGCAATGAGCTTCTTGAGCTGCTCTACGTCGCTGATACCCACATTGAAATCGCCATCAGTGGCCAGTATGACGCGATTGATACCGCCCTTGATCAGATTGTCGCTGGCCAGTTGGTAGGCCAGTTCGATACCTTGCGCGCCATGGGTTGATCCACCTGCCTGCAGTGCTGACAGGGCCCGCTGAATAGTGCCTTGCTGATTGCCCGCTGTGGGTGGTAATGCAACACCGGATGAGCCCGCGTACACAACCATGCTCACGGTATCCTTCTCAGTCAGCTCGTTGGACAGCATGCTGATGGAGGACTTCAGTAGTCCCAGCTTGTCGGGGCTGTGCATTGAGCCTGATACGTCTATCAGGAATACAAGATTGGCCGCTACAGCATCGGTTGCTGGCGGCACAAATCCTTGTAAGCCGATATGCAGCAGGCGTGTGCGTGTATTCCACGGTGTCGTACCCAGTTCTGTGATCACTGAGAAAGGTTTGTCTGCGCTTGCCTCTAACGGGTAGTCGTAGGAGAAGTAATTGAGCATCTCCTCCACGCGAACGGCGTCAGCCGGGGGCAGGGAACCGTGCTGCAGAAAACGTCGCACATTGGAGTAGGACCCGGTGTCAACGTCGATGCTGAAAGTGGATACGGATTGATCCTCTGTTCGCAACACCTCGTTGTTGGGAAGCGCTTCATACTTTTCATTGGCATTGACCGAAGGTGCTGATGGGAGATGACCGACCAGCGATCTGCTCGCGTCTGCCAATTTCACGCGTCGTGATGGTTGCAGGTTGTGTGCTTCACTTATCTGCATGACGGGCCGTGTGAGACTGACTGCGGTATCTTGCAGCGTATCGTCAGCGGTTCCGACCTCCTGGCTGGTCAGGGGCTGTCTTTCAATCTGTGAGCCGGTGGGCATTTTCGAGTACGGGCTCGATTCATCGGTCGTACAGGCGGCTAACAGACCAAGGCAAACGGTGGCGGTGGCAGCAAGATAAAACGGGACTCGTGCGGGGCGTGTCATTACGAACCTCTCAATTGTGTGTAATGACTAGACCGATGAGAGGATAAAAACGGGGTTAAAATGTTTCAGCCCGTATAATCGGGTGATCCAACGATGATGCGTAACCTCTTGATGAATTCACTCAATCGCGTGATTCGGCGCAGCGCCGGCAGTGCACTGGCTGCCCTGATTCTATTTACCGGGCCTATCGCTCAATCCCAGGATATGATTCCCCGAGGCATGCTGGTCGATATGGCGCGTAACCAGTTTTCTGTGCTTTGCCAGTCAGAGAAGTTCGCCAGCTGCATGGGTTTCACAACGCAAGCCTGTCTGGATTTGTCCGAATCGGCTATCAGCCAATGCTTGCTGCCGCTGCCCGAGGAAATCAGTCCCGACGAGTTGGAAAACAGTGCGTTGGAATCCTGCCCCAAGTCGGTATTTGCCGAAGCCGGTTTTTCAGAAGAAAAGGCCGGCCCGTGCTTCGATCACGCGATGGGAGAGTCGTGACTCGATCTCTGGTTCAGCTCGCTTCGTAACACTGGTTCTATGCCCTGATGGAGTGGCAGATGAGTCGGATGAACTCTACCCACACGTCTTGCACGGATGTGCTGGAATCCTGTTCATCGCCAAAAAGAGTATCCATCTCCACTAGCGCTGCGCTGAACCACTGAACGGTTTCGGCGTGTAGCTTCATCAACTCAACGTGCTGGTCGGTATTGTCAGATGCACTCGCGGCCAGCAGCCGTTTGGTATTCAGTAGCAACACAGATTTGGTATACAGATCGTTGCGCAAGTCGCTGATAGCGGTTTTTCTACACAGCGAGTAGGTTTCTCTCGTTTGTGTCCAAAACCGTTCAATCTGCTGCGAAGTCAGCTCGGCTTCCCGATTAGCCACGGCGAATTGCCGTAACTCTTCCTGCAGCACCAGGCGCCTGGCCTTTTTCGCTGGCAGCGTGCGTTTGATGCCGTGATAGAACACCAGGATCAGGGCGGAAATCAGTAGCGAAGCAATGAACATGGTGACTCCCGTGGGCAGTTCGGGCCTTGCTGTTACAACGGCCCGGATGCAATAACCGCAAGACGGCTTCGTACTTCCGGATTAACACCTCGGACTCTAACAACATGACTGCGTGGAATGTCCGTGTGTACGTCGGGGTTGACAGTAATTCACAATCGGGCGCCTGAAAAAGGTAATGTCAGTGGTTTTGACAGCTGTGCTCGTTAGTTGCTAGTTTTCGGCAGAGCACTCCTCATCGACAAACCCATGTTTCTTTACGCGCCGCTTCACGGTAATCAGTCTTCGCTTTCGACGGCAACCTATTTCGGTTTCCGCCCTGATCCTGAGGTGCTCAAAAAAACCGTGCGTTGCCGCCAATGGGTCAAGACGCCATTGAGCGTGGGTGATGTGGTTAACATCACCAACGTCGACGGTTACCAGCAAGCTGTGCTGGCACTGTTCGATGAACAAGGTCAGGATGCGCTGCCCGTCACAAACCTGCACAACCTGTCGCCGGTCCATTCTGTCGCGTCTTTGACCTCTGAGCTGGACAGCGATTCGCTGGCGGGTTGGTTAAAGGCTAGCGGCAAGTCGATCGACAGTATCCGGGCGGTCTCCGTTTTTGATGCCTGTAATACGGCGGGTGATAATTTTACTTTCCAGGCAACCTGCCCGTGCACGCTGTGGTTGGGTTGCCCCTTGTCCGCCGATGCCATTGCGCTGGGTGGGGGTGGGTTGTTACAGCTGGAAGTGTCTACTGCGCAACATGACACTGATCACCTGCCAGAGCCCCTTGGCCCTGTCCGCGATGAGTTTCGAGTCACTCGTGCCTCGGCTCGTGCCTACACCGTGGCCAAGGGAGAATACATACAGGTGATTGACGTGCAGGGTCAGCAATGCTCCGACTTCATGGCGCTAAGAGCTGATGCTCTGGACAAGGGGCTGGAGCGCTGCATCGATTCCACCGTCACGCGCACGCAGGTGCGAGGCGCCTATCCAGCCCCCGGTCTTGCCGACAAGTTTTTTGATCAAGACATGCGCCCGCTGCTGGCGGTCGTTCAGGACACAGTTGGTCGACACGACACCTTCGCGCTGGCGTGCACCGAGCGTGGCTATGAAGAGCGCGGGTATCCCGGGCATATCAATTGTTCTGACAACATTTCACACGCTTTCGATCCGTATGGTATTGGTGCGCGAAAAGCCTGGCCTGCGGTAAACTTTTTCTTCAATTCCTGGATTCAGTCGAGTGACAATCGACTGGCTTCGGATGAGGCCTGGTCACGTCCGGGCGACTATGTACTGATGCAGGCTCTCACTGATCTTGTCTGTGTCAGCACGGCTTGCCCGGATGACATTGACCCCATTAACGGATGGAACCCCACAGATGTTCACGTTCGCATTTACGCTTCACAAAGTGCATTTCCTCGTGCCATTGCCCGTCGTACTTTTCCTCACAGCGACCCGATCATGACCGAGCAAAGTGCCTTTCACTCACGAACGTCCAGGCTCACAACGTCCATGCAGGTGGCAGGTGACTACTGGTTGCCAGCAAGCTACGACGCCACCCGGGCCATAGAGGAGTACTGGGCTTGCCGACGAGCCGTTACGATTCAGGACATGTCCTCGCTGATAAAGTATGACGTTCAGGGGCCGGATGCTGAACGTCTGTTGAACCTGGCCTTGAGCCGCAACATCAACAAGCTGAGTATCAATCGGGCGATTTACGCCTTGATGCTATCCGATAGTGGCTACGTGATAGACGATGGCACCTTGTTTCGGCTAGAACACAATCTGTTTCGCTGGTGTTGTGGTTCTGAGGACAGCGCCTTGCAACTCAAACAACTGGCCGAAGCCGGCGGTTTGAACGTCTGGATTCGATCACTGTCTGGCGCTATGCCAAGCCTTGCAGTACAGGGGCCCCGCAGCCGTGAGTTGCTCACCGAACTGGTATTCACGCAGCCCCATCAACCGTCTATCCATAACCTGAAGTGGTTCGGCTTCACCATTGCCCGTCTCAGGGACCGAGAGGGCGCACCGTTCATGTTGTCGCGCACGGGTTTCACCGGGGAATTGGGTTATGAAATCTTCTGCCATCCGCAACATGCGCTGAGCTTGTGGGATGCGCTCATGGAAGCGGGAGATGCCTACGGCATCAAGCCCATGGGATCTGAGGCGTTGAATATGCTGCGCATCGAAGCGGGTTTGATGGCAGCGGGTGCCGAGTTCGGCCACGAGTGCGATGCGCTGGAATCAGGGCTGGGTTTCGCTGTGGATTTTGAAAAAGAAGCCTTTACCGGACGTGCTGCTCTACTGCGCAATCGCGACGCACAGCGGCGTGCGCTGGTTGGGCTAGTGTTGAGTGATCAACAGACAGTGAGTCACGGTGATCCGGTATTCAGTGGTCATGTACAGCGGGGTGTTGTCACCAGTGCCGTGCATTCACCCCTGCTGGGTTGTGACATCGCCATGGCGCGAGTGGCGATTGAGGTAGCTGCCACCGGTACACAGCTGGAGATCGGTCGGCTCGATGGTCGGATGAAACGGTTGGTCGCCACCGTTACCGATATTCCGTTCGTGGATCCGAAGCGTGA
>CALLPU010000368.1 GCA_938016235.1 uncultured Granulosicoccus sp.
TACAGGGAGTCGATCAGTTCGCTGTAGTCCACCATGACCGATGACACGAAATGAGGACGAGCACACAGTTGCTCGTAGTACCTGGACAGATTAGGCAGAGTTTTTCGCTCGATATCGATATCGAAGTAGCGATACAGACAGTGCCCGAACTGAATATCAGCCAGCGTCAACACCTCGCCTGCAATATAGGTGTTGCTGGCTAGCTGTCTGTCAGCGATGTCAAGGTAGTGCGTGAGTTTTTCCAGCCCGGTTTGAATCAGGACGGGGTCTCGGCGATGTTCAGGAATACGAACCACTTGCCAGAAAATGGGCCCTGTAAACTTGCCGGCGATGTTGATCTTCGACCATTCTGCCCACTTGTCGACGTGCGAGCGCGCCTGCTGATCGCCTGGCCAGAAATCACCTTCGGCATACTGGCTGGCCAGATAACGCAATATGGCACCGGACTCCCACAGGGGCTCTGCGTGACCATCCTGGAGCGTGGGTACGGTACCGTTCGGGTTCATGTCACGGTACTCATCCGTATCGACAACACCGTAGGTGTAGCCGGCATCAACTCGATCACATTCAAGGTCCAGTTCGGCAAGACACCAGAGAACAGCTTGCACGTTTGATGACGAACGTCGTCCCCAGAGCTTGATCATGGCAGCTTCATGTCGATGAACAGAGAACCTGGCCCCTGTGTACGAAGGGACCAGGCTAACGATGGGTAGACCTGGCTTGTATTACGGACGTTAGATGACCGCGTGTCGCCCCATGGCATTGTCGATCGCCAGAACGATCTGATCGATGTCACTTTCTGTGCAGATCAGTGCAGGGCTCAGACAAACCGTATTGTTCAATCCGGTCAGGCTTCGATTGGTTCGGCCTATGACAACCCCTTGCTCCATGCAGTCCGCTGCAACCGCCATCAGCATTTTCTCGTCAACCGGCTCTTTGGTTTGACGATCCTTGACCAGTTCCATACCGCAGAACAGACCTTTGCCACGAACATCGCCAATCACTTTGTACTTGTTTTGCAGACCACGCAGTTTTTCCATCAGGTATTCACCCATTTTCAAGGTGTTTTCCAGCAGATTCTCATCTTCAATGATGCGCATGGTTTCCAGAGCCGCAGCCGGACCTGCCGCACAACCGCCAAACGTGCTGATGTCGCGGAAATAGCTCATGGTGTCATCGCTGTCCTTGAACTGGTTGAATACCTCTTCGGTAGTCACGGTGCAGGCAATGGCCGCATAGCCACTGGCCACGCCTTTCGCCATGGTGACAATATCCGGCTTGATATCATAGTGCTGATAACCGAACCACTTGCCGGTGCGGCCCAGGCCGCAAACAACTTCGTCTATGTGCAACAGCACACCGTACTTCTTGCAGATTTCCTGGACCGTTTCCCAATAACCTTCAGGTGGGGTGATTACACCGCCACCGGCTGTTACAGGTTCAAGTACGATAGAACCCACGGTGTCTGGATCTTCGCGCAAGATAACATTCTCAATCTCTCTGGCGATCTTTACGCCGTATTCGGAATCGTCGGGAAACTGGCTGCGATACTCGCAGCAATGCGGCACTTCAATGAAACCGGGCGTGAACGGACCGTACTGATCCTTGCGCTCGTTCTGCCCGCAGGAAGACAGTGCGGTGATCGTGGTGCCGTGATAATCGCGATCTCGGTAGAGAATCTTGTGCTTCTTGCCGCCGTTTTTCATCGCCGCTATCTGGCGCACGATCTTGTAGCCTTTCTCGTTGGCTTCCGAGCCCGAATTGGAATAATAAACCCGGCTCATGCCAGGCATTTTGGAGATCAACCGCTCGGCGTACTTGATGCCCGGCACATTGCCAGCAGAGCCGGCGAAATAGCACATTTCCACCAGCTGGTCACGCACGGCATTGGCAATGCTCTCGCGACCGTAGCCCAGATTGACGGTCCACACAGCGCCAGACACCGCATCCAGATGCTCCTTGCCATGTTGGTCCCAGATGCGCATGCCGTCACCTTTTACAATGACGAGTGGATCCTTGGTCTCCAGTGGTTTGTGCGGTGTCAGGTGGTGCCAAACGTGAGAACGATCCATTTCTACCAGATCGGACATGCTGACGTTCTCGGTAGGTTTGTTCATTGCGTTAACTCCTGAAAAGCGAGAGATGCGTTTAGGTATCCAACCTGCACGCGGGTTGCATTTCCTGCCAGCGGGCAAGGTAGCTACAATGTGCGAGACTATGGGGTAGTACAACGGACGGCAAACAGTGCCAGCGCTTACACCAACGTGATACCAGAAAAAGCCTCGCTAGGCCAGATACAAGGGTGGGTTGGCACAGATTTGTCGCGTCCCGAGTGTGTGCTTGCCCATGAATCCGGCCTGCTGCTGGTGCCCAATTGGACAGGTAACGGCGGAATCAGCCTCATAACACCTGCCGGCAGCACTTACACCATACTGGCTCAAGGCACCGTGCCGAAGCGGCCCAACGGCATAGCGCTGGAGTCCGGCGGCAGCGTGCTGCTGGCCCATATGGGTGAGCACGATGGCGGCATTTTCCGGTTGTTCCCGGATGGCTCGGTCGAGACCGTGGTTTCCCACGTTAACGGAGCACCGATGCCGCCTGCCAACTTTGTGGTCAAGGACTCCTTCGGCCGCATCTGGATTACCGTCAGCACCCGCAAAACACCACGCGCATCAGACTACCGTGCCGCTGCCTGTACAGGCTTTATCGCCGTGGCGGAACCCGGTAGCGACGATGCGACAATCGTAGCTGATGGCCTGGGCTATACCAATGAGTGCGTCATTGACGAGACGACCAGAACCGTCTGGGTCAATGAGACGTTTGGCAGACGCCTCACCCGCTTCACTCTGGACACCGGGGACGACAGACAAACCACACTAACAGGCAAGCAGGTTGTTCACGAATTCGGGGCGGGTACCTACCCGGATGGTCTCGCACTGGATGAACACGGTAACTTGTGGATTACCAGTATCGTCAGTAATCGCATTCTCAGATTGAGCACCGATGGGCAATGTGACGTCGTTTATGAAGACGTCGAAGAAGCACACCTGTCATGGACTGAAACGGCGTTCGTGAACAACCGGCTGGGACGGGAACACCTGGATAATGCGAATAGCAAATTCATGAAAAACGTCTCTAACCTTGCGTTTGGTGGACCCGAGCGAAAACGCATATACCTGGGCAATCTGCTGGGTAACTCACTGCCCTACTTCGACACTGACATCAGCGGCCGGGCCATGCAGCACTGGGATGTTGATCTGGGCGAACTGCAGCACTTCATGGATTAACACGCTTCGCGTATGCCTTATCGATACGCTCATCACACCACGCACACATGCCCTTCATACCCCATGACAACAACATTCAACATCGCCGTTTTTGCCGGAGACGGCATTGGCCCGGAAGTGACACAACCCTGCCTGGATCTACTTCTGGCTGCTTGCAACAAGGTGTCTGCCAAACACCCCGCCTCAGCGATACGACTGAATCTGAACGCGTTACCAGCCGGTGCGAAGGCGTACAAGACGCTGGGGCAGGCACTGCCCGATTCCTCTGTCGCCGAAGCTCGCAAGGCCGATGCAATACTGCTGGCGGCCATGGGCGATCCCGACGTTCGTTACCCCGATGGCACCGAACTGACTCCGCAGATAGAACTGCGTTTCGCTCTGGAGCTCTACGCTGGCATTCGCCCAATCCGAAGCATACCCGGTGTGAAGGGACCGCTATCTGATCCGCGTGCAGAGCAGATCGACTTCGTCCTGGTCAGGGAGTCCATAGAAGGTTTGTTCGCGCCGCAGGCGCCGTCCAGAATGATTGACGATGAGCAGGCAGAGGAGACACTGGTCATTACGCGCGCAGTGAGTGAGAAGCTGTTTGATGCCACCTTTGCACTGGCCGCACGACGAAACGCACAGCGTATCACCTGCATCGACAAAGCCAATGTTTTTCCTGCGTTTGCATTTTTCAGAAAACTGTTTTACGAGGCCGCTGACAGGCATGAAAACGGCACTGGTGAACACTGCCTGGTTGATCACGCCTACGTGGACATCATGTCGTTGAATCTGTTAACGCGCCCATGGGATTACGATGTCATGGTCACCGAAAACATGTTTGGCGACATCCTTTCAGATCTGGCTGCAGGCTTGATTGGCGGTATGGGTTACGCACCGTCTGCGGACATCGGTGACAATCACGCCGTGTTTCAGCCCTGCCATGGCAGCGCACCAGACATCGCCGGCAAGGCACTGGCAAATCCAACCGCCATGTTTCTGTCCGGCGCCATGATGCTGCAGTGGTTGGCCGATACTCACGATTGCGAAGCGGCCGCCATGGCCAGCAGGCTTATCGTTGATTCGGTTGATGCCGCATTCGCCAGTGGAACACTCAACACCATAGAGCTGGGCGGAAGCTCAGGCCTTCACGACGTATGCAATGCAGTCAACCAGAGCTTGCATGACACCGACCTACGGTAGTACTGATGACTACGTCGTCGCACAATGGAGCACATGCGCGGCTTGTTGTTCGGTCGTCAGGCGCTGGGTTTCTTTCCCAGCAACTCACAGGCGAGATCAACACGATCTGTAACGATACCGTCTACACCCTTGTGAACGAGTGTTTGCATTGACTGAACCTCATTGATCGTCCAGTACACGCACTGTACGTTCAAGCGCCTTGCGCTTTGCAGAAACGATTCGGTGGTTAACGGCAAACCATAATAAGCGCAAGGAATCTGCAGATAGTGGTAGTTGACTGTCTGAATCAGCGATCTGCCAAAATACAAGCTTGCCACCTCAGACTGAGTGGCTGCCGTTGTGACGTCTGGAAGCGCTCGCCTGAAATGTGCCAGAGCCTGTGCGTGGAAACTGCCTACGTTTACTCGGTTTTGCGCATCAGCGTCCGTCACACTGCGGGCTATGGCGTACGCTGCTTCCCTGTCATTATCCTTGATATCAATGTTGATGCGTGCGGTCGGGAATTGCTCGAACATTTCATCGAGCGTGATTAACGATACCGGTTGATCACGATAGGAGCGACCTTCCAGATCGTTAAATCGCCAACCTGCATGCAGAGACTTCAACTGGCTTAGCGACATCTGCCGAACGAACCCGGTGCCATCGCAGGTTCGATCGACCGCAGCATCGTGGGTCACGATCACATGCCCGTCGGCACTCAGGCGGACATCAATCTCCAGCACGTCCGCACCGAAACCCAGCGCCCGCTCAAAAGCCAGAGCCGTGTTTTCCGGC
>CALLPU010000369.1 GCA_938016235.1 uncultured Granulosicoccus sp.
CTTGACCCTATCTGCTGGCGGAAAGAAGGTATCCAGATCTATCACTCCCAGCTTGCGCATGGGCGGTTGTTGCACCAGTCCGATCAGCATGCCCATATCCAGGTTCTTGCCGGAAGACCAGTAGCTGTGAATGATGTTGGACAACAGAATGTGTTCACGACTGCTCAATGGGTCTGCATCGATGCCAACCAGTGCCAGCAATGATGAGGCGAACCCTTCTATTTCATCCTGCAGTGTTTCAGTATCGGTACCGGTATCAGGTGCGTTCAGGGAGCCGATGATGTTTAGTGGAATACCGGCAGTTGATCCGGGCGTGTAGATGGAAAAATCTGCAGTGTCCCGTAGCTGCTGAATACGTTTAGCGTCGATGCCTGAACGTTCGAGCCCCGCTTTCCAGGTACTGGCTGTATCAAATGCAGCTTGCGCTGCATCGTCTCCTGCGTCAGATTCTGTTATCCATGGCATGAAGTCGGTAGGCAGCAGATTGGGGAATGAGAGCATCAGATTGCCCATATCACCTTTGGGATCAATGATCAGAGCGGGCACGCCCGATTGCAGGGCTTCCTCAAGCAGCACGATGCCCAGGCCGGTCTTGCCTGAGCCTGTCATGCCCACAATGACGCCGTGGGTGGTCAAATCGGAGGCTTCAAGAAACAGGGGAGTGCCGGAGACAGGTTCGCTGCCCAGATAGAATTGTCCTGCAGGTGTTTCGATGCCCATGGTTTTCGCTGGCCGTTCATTGATATTGGTCAGATAACTATAGCAACAGAATGTACTTTTCCTGCGGTGAGTTCCCGATCAAGGCATTGCAGGTTTGGTCGTATCTGGCCGATGTCAGTAGTGACGGGGAATCGTGTTTGAAGTTGTAGAGTCAGCCTTTGCGCTCATGAAACGCGCCGCTGAATTAACTCACTGGAACAATACCGATGGAAGACGGAGTCCTTGCAAGTTCCAAATTCGCTGACGATTCATCGCCAAAGCGCTTGCATGAGCGGGGCAATAACTGGTTGGACCCCTGTGAACCGGTATTTGGAAAAAATGTGTTGTAAGACACAGTCGCGCAGGTTTGGCGTCTCTTGAAAATCGGAGTTACCTCGCCTTAGGCTTCAAACATTCTGTCCAGCCGCCGTTATTTCTTGCATGACGCGTTGTTCCAACACTCAGATGAGAGCCATTCGGCTGGCTCCGGTCATGTTCGCCTTGTCGGTGCTATTCGTGCTGCTGCTGGCAACGCTGATCGTGCTGTGGGTGGATATTCCTCGAGTGGCGGAACTCAGTGTTGTTGAGGAATTGGCGATACAGACGTCGGCTGCTGATTCGCAACCCGTGGACCAAGCCATGATCAGTACGCTGGTCAGCCAGGAATCCCTGGTCAAATCCACCGATGCTCATGGCAAAATAGTTCAGTTGGCGTTACTGGTGTTGTGGCCGGTTTTCTGGCTCGACTATGTGTTGACGCTCTGGCATGAACGTTCCAGACCCAGTATCCGTCAAGGTGGCTGGATCAGGTTGCTGGCCTGTGCGATTCCGCCAATGCGACTGGCGGCACCCTCTGCGGCGTTCGATGGGCAGCTCTGGTTGCCCGTGTGGCAGTGGCGATATCCCGGCAAGACGCTGAACCGGGATCTGGAACGCGCCTTCGGCAAGCCTATGCTGATAATAGCCCTGCTTATTCTGCCTATCTTGCTGATCGAGTACGGATTGCAGTCGCTAGTGGAACAGCATGAATGGCTTCAGGTTCTCCTGCATGTAAGTACCGGATTTATCTGGTGTGCGTTCACTATCGAGTTTCTGATAATGATCAGTGCCACGGACAAACGGCTGCTATATATCAAGACACACTGGATTGATCTGGTGATCATATTGCTGCCGCTGGTCTCGTTCCTGCGCTCGTTACGGGTCTTGAGAGTGGCCAAAATAACCAAATTGCAGAAACTGGCCAAAATGGGTCGGGTATTTCGGGTTCGTGGCCTGCTCATGAAAGCGCTCAGGGCCATGATGTTGCTTGGCTTTGTGAATCGTTTACTGAGAATCACACCAGAGAAACGGCTGAGCAAGCTCAAAGCGATTTATGCCGATCAGGCGGAGGATCTGCGGGAGCTGAAGGCGGAGATTGACGAGATTGAAGCCGCCCTTGTAACCCCCGAACTACTGGCTAGCAGAAACCTGTGAACAAATAGATTAAATATCACTGCCCCAAACGTCGTTAAGTTTCGTAAGTTTCAGTAATTACTGAAAGCACAGAAAACCAAGCGATGAATCTTTCGGCTACTCAACAGAAGTTTGTCATCCATTTCGGGGAAATGGGTGCCCGCTGGGGCATGAACCGGACCGTCGGGCAAATCTACGCCGTGTTGTTCCTGTCGGAGGATGCCCTGTGTGCAGACGATCTGGTGTCGGCGCTGGGCGTGTCACGCTCGAACGTGTCGATGGGGCTCAAAGAGCTGCAGGCCTGGCAGCTGGTTCGCCTTGAACATCATCAGAACGATCGTCGGGATTTCTTCTCCACG
>CALLPU010000370.1 GCA_938016235.1 uncultured Granulosicoccus sp.
AGGCAATCGCACCAACCTGCACAAGCACCTGTTACTGGAACCACTGTGATACCAGCGCGTTCCAGACGATGCAGGGCACTGAAGGTGGCTTCTGGTAATTGACCTTCATGCGTGAGTGTGTCATCGACATCCGTAAAAACAACTTTGGGTTGTGGATGAATAAATTCTGGCAACGCCTGCGTGAGTTGCGAGGTTATCGCTTCCGGCGCCTGGCTTTTCACGTGGTCAATTCCAGCAGTACGGGCTGGTGGTCGGACGCGGTGGTCTCAACATCAACACTGACCCGGGTAATGCAATTCTTCAGATCACGTGTGGCTAGAAAATAGTCTCTAACGTGTGGCCCTTCCGGCCATTGCCTGGAATCAAAACACCCACATGTTGGCTGCCGGTTGGATGGGCTTTTTGTTGTGTCTTGCTGCACAGTCCAGCAGTCTAACCAGTGTTGGTCGGTGATATGCGTCTTGAATTCTTCAGATTCGGAATCCACGTTGAGATCGCCACATAAGACTACGGAGTGGCTGGTGTCGGTATATTGGTAGGGCCCCCACCCGAAGCGCTGTTTACCCAACCGTGATTTTTCAAGTATCTGATCACGAAGATGCGTCAATGCCTGAATCTGCTCGATGCGCTCCTGGCTTGAATGAAATGCCAGATGCGCGTTGAAAATGCTCAGCTGTTTGTCACCGTGAATCACGGTAGTTTCCACCATGGTTCGTGGAATTTGCAAGTCATCAACAGGTGGGCTCGGCAGGGTATGCACGCGCATGCTTCTGTACACAGAATTCCTGACCAACGTCAGATTGCCAAACTCGTATCGCTGTTCCAGTTCACCGGGCACGCTAAAACCGGGCCCCCAGGCAGAAACATAGTCTGGAAACTGCTGTGCAATCAATGTGAGCTGATCATCTGCATTCAAGTCTGGTATGTGTCGGGAGACTTCTTGCAGGCAGATAACGTCCAGTTGAGGGTATTGCTTGATCAACGTTGTGATGCGCGGTAAATCGTATTGCTCGTCGCAGCCTTTTGTTGCCTGTATGTTCCAGGTCAGTATCTTCATTACTTGATACCGGCTTGCATGAATGATTGAACAAACTGTCTTTGAAAAATCAGAAACAGAATGAGTAGCGGGCCTACCGATATCAACGTGCCAGCTGAGATGATGGACCAGTCCACACCTGATTCAGGGGCACCGAATATCGACATGCCTACCGTTAGCGGGCGGCTCTTTTCGGTGTTCGTGACAACCAGTGGCCAGAGAAAATTATTCCAGTGATAACTGATGGAGACGAGTGAGAAAGCCAGGTAGGTCGGTTTGGCCAGCGGGACGTATACTTTCCAGATGATTGACAGTAGAGAACACCCTTCTATGCGAGCAGCGTTTTCCAGGTCTTCAGGGACAGTCTTGAACGTCTGGCGTAACAGAAATATGCCAAATGCACTGGCCATGTACGGTAGGGCGACACCCCAATAAGTATCAATCAGATTGATGCCTGCCAGCGTCTGGTAGTTTTCAACAATCAGTATCTCGGGAACAACCATCAATTGCATTAGTACCAGGGCAAACATCAAACTGCGCCCCTTGAACTCCATCCTGGCCAGCGCGTAGGCGGCCAGGGTACACAGCACCAGCTGGCCTGCCAGTATCAGCAGGGTGATGGCCACCGTATTGATCATGTAGCGGGGAAAGGGCGCCTGATTCCATGCTTCCTTGAAGTTATCCAGCGTCAAAGGCGCAAACAGTGAAAAGTGCGTGGCGTACTCTGAAGGGTGTATCGCGGCCCAAATGGCGTAGACCAGCGGAAACAACCAGATAAAGCCGATGAACCAGGCCAGCGCAACCGATATCGTGTGCAGGAGTCGGCTCATCGGTAGTGCACCCGTTTTTCTATGATGCCAAATTGCAGCAATGCCAGCGCTACGAGAATCAGCAGTAGTAGCACCGTCAATGCAGACGCATAGGCGGTGTCGAAGAAGCTGAAGGCGTTTTCAAAAATATAATACAGCAGCAGATTGCTGGCGTTGTTCGGCCCGCCTTTGGTGAGAATGAACAAATGATCCACCAGCTTGAACGCGTTCAACAGGGCATTGACCAGTACAAACAGGGTGGTAGGCATCAGTAGTGGAAACGTGATTCTGCGAAAGATTGTCCACTTGTTGGCGTTTTCTATGGCTGCTGCGTGATACAGATTGGTATCGATGGTCTGGAGGGCTGCCAGGTAGAAGATCATGAAAAAACCGGCCTCCTTCCAGATAGTCATGGCCATCAGGCTGTAGAGGCTGATAGCCGGATCACCTAGCCAGTTGTATCCACTGTGACCAACCCAGGCGAGAATTTTGTTGAGCAGGCCAATTTCCGGGCTATAGAAAAACAGCCAGATATTCGCCACCGAAATCATCGGCAAAACGGTGGGTGTAAAGTAAGCTGTTCGCAATACTCCCTTGAACTGAAGCTTGCCGTTAACCCACAGCGCCATGGCGATGGCCAGTACGATGGATACCGGCACGGTGATAGCCGCATACAAAAAGCTGTTGTAGAGCACCTGCATGAGAACTTCATCTTCAAGCAGGTAGCGATAGTTATCCAATGATGCGGCGTCTTGCCAGCGCACGCCAAATCCGAAGAAGCTTCGGGCAATGGTCTTGATTACCGGGTAGTGCGTGAATGCCACGAGCAAGCACAGCGCGGGCAGGAGTAGCAGCCAGGCTTGTATTTGTCGTGAAGGTTGCATGACGTGTGTTGGTGTGTTGATCGAAAGATGGGTAACGCGCAAGGGCGATGGAGTGCTAGAGCGGTGACTGAGTGAACACGCCGGGCTTGAGGCCCGGAATCATCATGAAGCGCTTTGGCTATCGAAAGAGGGCTGAGCAGTCAGTTTCTTTCATATTTACATGAGTCATCCGGGCCACGATGCGTTAGCGGTAGCGAGACAGAATTCGGTCTGCTTGCTTCTGGGCACTGTTCAGAGCGTCTTCGGCTGAACTCTGTCCAGAGAGTACAGACTGAATAGCATCGTCCAGCAGCTTCCTGACACGGCCTGCCTGATGCGTCGAGAGCTCCGCAGTGGCATGCTGAAGTTGATCACGTGCAATGGCCGCTGGTGGGAAGCTCTTGACGTATTCCGTCAGCTCTGCTGTTTCATAGGCCGCAGGGCTGACACCCATGTAGCCGGTCTCTTTACTCCAGCGAGCTGCCTGGTCGGGGCTTGTCATGAAACGTACGAGTTTTAGCGAGGCCGCTCGTTCAGCATCGCTGGCTGCCTTGAACAGGTAGAAATTACCGCCACCGGTCGGTGATCCCAGTTCACTGCCAGCGGGTAGCATGGCAACGCCGAAGTCAAACTCAGCATTGTTCTTGACTGTTGTCAGGTTGCCTGTTGAGTGCCACATGATGGCAGTTTTCTGTTCGAGGAAATTCTGCCGCAGCGTGCCCCACTCAATCGTACCTTCAGGCATGACTGCGTGCTTGGCGCCCAGATCTTTCCAGTAGTTGAGCGCGTCGATCACCTTGGGATGGTTGAAGTAGGTTTCGTTGCCAGCCTGATTCATCAGCACCTGGCCTTGCTGCTTGGTGAGCGCTCCGAACATCCAGTAGGGGTATCCGGTAGACGGAATCATGGCGCCCCATTGATCCACATTGCCATCGCTGTTCTTGACGGTAAGTGCTGCACCCATCTCGGCCAGCTCTTCCCAGGTGGTGGGGGGCTTTTCAGGGTCGAGCCCGGCAGCGCGAAACAGATCCTTGTTGTAGTACATGACAATGGTTGAGCGCTGAAACGGTACGCCGTAAGTCTTGCCATCCACCACACCGTTTTCCATCAGAGCAGGATAGAAGCTGGCC
>CALLPU010000371.1 GCA_938016235.1 uncultured Granulosicoccus sp.
GCTATGACTACGCCATGATAGACATGGAGCACAGCCCGGCATCGCTGAATTCGGCATTGCCGATGATTCGTGCGGTGCAGTCGGGAGGGGCCAAAGCCATTGTCCGGGTGCCGGACAAGCAGCTGGCCTGGATTGGCAGGCTTATGGACATGGGGGCAGATGGCGTGATGGTACCGATGGTGAATTCGGCTGCCGAAGCCGAGCAGCTTGCCGCCGCAGCCGTGTACGCACCCGATGGCACCCGGGGCATGGCCGCCGGCATCGTGCGGGCCACTCAATACGGTGTAAACACGGATACCTATCTGCAGAACTACCGAGCCAATTTCCTGCTGATGGTGCAGATTGAGACTCGTCAGAGTGTGAAGTCAGCGGCCGAGATAGCCGCGGTTAACGGTGTGGACTGTGTGTTTATAGGCCCATTCGATCTGGCAGGCAGTCTGGGCAATCGGGCAGAACCTGAACACAAGGACACTCGCGCGGCCATTCGTCAAGTGGTGAAATCGGTCAAAGCGGTGGGCAAGCCATTATCTACACTGACAAACCCTGCGCGTAATGCGCGCAAACTGTTCTCTGAAGGCTATGAGCTGGTTTTTAGCGGTAGTGATGTCGGCATGATTCGACAGGCCTTTGAAACAGATGCTGCGACCGGCAAGAAGCTGGTTCAGGGGCTGGCTGGCAGTAAATAAAGGTCGGTAAACGTCGGTTTGCCATCCACGCATCGACGGGTATCCAGCGGCACGACGATCATCACGGTTTCGGAGGTCAGCATGGCAGAGAAGGCAATGGCCTCAATCTGCTCCTGGCGATCACCAAGGTTGGACTCACTGCTGGTATCGATGCGCAGGATGTTGCTGCGACAAGTGCTGGGGCCTACATCATGGCCTCCGATATGGACCGTCAAATAGTCGCGACCGTCGAAGGTGCCTTTCTGAACTTCCGTGAGTTGAGTGGCAATGGATACGTGCGAGTAGTTGTGGCCAACCGATACAAAACCGGCGTTAGCTGCCGGAAAACTGGCGGCTACTGCGCTGATCAGGAGTGCAGATAGCGCGTGATGAATCCGTTTGTTCATTACTCCTCCGACCGAAAACTCCCACGAGTGAAGAGTCTGGACTGACTGGCGGCAGAGTACAACTGCCTGAGCGTAGTAACGGCGACGCTTTTTGCCATCTTTAACCTGAAGCAGTCGCCAGAAATTGGCGCCTTGTGAATCAGGCCGGAGCAGAAGATATGTTAAAACAACAAGTTACTGACAAGCCTTGGCATTGCCGCGGTCGGGTTCAAACCCGACCGCTATTTCATTACAGATGCACTTTACTGCGGCTGAGTGCATGTGCAAACCGACATTTCGTCTCGTTGCGCACCGAACCGTGCACTAGCTTGCTTTTCTCATCTTCTCGGCGTTCGCCAGGCGATTGGCTAGTCGACGATCCCGTTGAGCCTCTCCGTTGGCGTCAAGGCGCAGCTCGCCTCGACGATCGCCCAGCCGCTCTTTCAGGGCTCGGCGTTCGATGCTTTGCTGATAGCGAAACAACTGTCGCGCGCTAAGCTCATAGATGGTTTGTGGCTTTTCTGCCCCGCCATCAGTGGCAGTAGACACTGCTTCGTCTGCGCCTGATTCTGCAGAAGCGTTTGTTTGCCTGAGTGGCGAGTGTTCATCGCGTCGCTCTTCGAGGACTTCCACATCGCCTGACAGTGTCATCCGTATGACATCGCCCGAATTGAGGCGGTTGCATACGCCGGGTACACCGACGATGGCAGGCAGATCGTATTCACGGGCAACAATCGCCGCGTGGCTGAGCCAGCCGCCCACTTCGGTAACGATGCCACGCGCTTGCGAGAATAACGGATACCAGGTGGGGTCGGTCATTCTGGCCACCAGAATCTCACCTTCCTTGAAGGTGTGTATCTGATCGATATCCGTAATGACGCGCACTCGTCCAGTGACCTCCTGTTCGCCAGCGACACGCTTACCAGAAAGTTCAGATTGTTCCACGCTATCCGGTCGAGTGCCTGTCAGCATGTCGATGCGCTCCAGATCCTGTATGGATAAAGACGCTGGTAGCTGTAGTCCCTTCCAGGCCAATGAAGCTTCAAAGCGCTGGTCAGCCACGTCGGCAAGTGTGTGTTGCTTGTCGGTGTCCGATAACTGGATAACTTCATCGATATGCAGCTGGAAGATTCGACCGTCAAGGTTGCACTTTCGGTCGATGGCCAGTAACAGTTGCCTGATCTGTGCTAATTCGATCAGACAGTAGTGCTTGGCTTCTTCCTTGAGGCGCATGAAATTCTGTGCCCGTTGCACACTGATCGCCAGCACTTTCCCATCGGGTAGTGCTTGATCCTTGTCATCGGGTGCCACGGTTGCGTCGTTAGCTGCGGCTGCCGGCGTGAGCCCCGATCGTTCAATGTATTGACGCACAAGACTCATGTTTTCGTTGAAGCGAGGTTCAGCGAACTCATAATCCAGTGGCGCTCGATGACCAAATGTCATGAGAAATTCGTCAATACTCTCGCGGCTCACCGTGCCGCGATTGAGCAACGTCATCGCCTGACTGACTACCGTCTCTTGATCGTCGTTCAGATAGCGTGCAGGTTCGAGCTTGGCTTTGTTGAGTTTGTCCAGCGCGCTCTTCATGTGGAAGTCGGCACTGATATTGATGCGCTCCGCAGCAAAATAGGTATTCTCCACGAACCGATCCACCCAGCTTTCCAGCAGTTCGGTGGCTGCAGTGAGTGTCAGGCGTTCCATGGCTATGGCGTTGCGTTCAATCATTTCAGTCTGGAACTGAGGCAGGAATTCATCTCTGAACTGCTGCTCCGTCATCTCGGCATGACGCGCCAGGCGGAACGAGGCCAGAGCGCCAGGACCTTTGCCCAGGCGACGTCGTTCTTCCTGCTTGTTGACATAGGTCCAGCCGAACACGGTGTTGATGTACGGCATGGAGCGATGATGCACGTTATACGGGATACCCAGATCCTGGCAGGCCAGATCCGTGCTGCCGCCGGCTGACCAGAGGCGTTCCATGAAATCGCTGCTGAACGGCGTGGGTCTTGGCAGTAACTCAGAAAGTTCTGATTGGACATACACAGGCTCAGCCGGATCAATCTTCTCGCTGCGACGAAGCCGTTTGCGCTGTCCCAGCAGATTAGCCAGCAATTTGCCTCGTTCGCTTTCAGCAAGGTTCTTCACTGAACTGCCGGTGCTGATGGATCGCGTGATATCCCGAGCTTGTAACAAGTAGAACTTGCCTTTGGCATACGCCCACTCAATGTCCTGTGGATGCTCGAACAAGGCCTCCAGCTCGCGCCCCAGGGCTAACAGTGGCGCGATGTCGATCGGTGGTGGTGGTGCATCGCTGGATTCTTCCTGCAGCAGCTCGCCGGTTAACTTGCCGTAAGCGAATGAATCTGGTGTGATGTTACCGCTGACCAGATCCTCACCCAGACCTGTCACCATTTCCACCATCATTGCGCCAGTGGTGGCAGGGTGTTCTGTGAACATGACGCCTGCGTATTCTGCTGGCACCATCTTCTGTACCACCACACCACCCTGGTCCAGTTCAACAACTGCATCGTTATCGGCTGAGTTTTGTGTGTAGGCTGCTGAACGTTCAGAGCACAGCGATTGGTACACCTCTTTGACCGCGTCGTTGAGACCTTTGCGATCAACATTCAGTATCGATTCGTAAACACCGGCAAAGCTGCTGTCAGCTCCGTCCTCGTTAGCGCCCGAGCTTCTGACCGCGACAACCTGGGTACCCAGCTTTTTCCACAGTTGAGTCAGTCGCTTGTTTTCACTGCGCGTCAGTAGCGGCTTGTCCGGATGCTTGCGAGTGCGGTTCGTAATCTTGCTCGTGAATACAAAGCCATCAGGAACGTTGTATCCCGCTTCTATCAGCTCGCCGAGTCGTGCCGCCTTCTTACCCGTTGATTCCGGGAGATAGTGCGCCTGAGACAGGGAGATCAGCCCGGTATCGTCAATCGACCCTGTCTTGTCTGCGCCGGCAATATCCCAGTCCAGTTTGTTACCAATCACTCTGAACAGGGCGCTCTGGGCAATAAGGAAAGCCATGCTGATACTCAAGTACAGATTTACGGCAGCCCCCAGTGCTTGTAGAAGCCACAGCAGCGCGACGCCGCCCAAGGCAAACAACAGCGCCTTGCGAACCGTTCTGGCCGGGCTCTGAGATGCCAGGACACCTACAAACAGTGCACTGGCCAGTACCGGCATGATCAGAGTCGGGTCTGGCGCAGAGGCCGATTCAAACCACAGAAATGCATGATCCCAACCACTGCTGCTCTTGCTGACAGCGGAGTAGAACAACAGCATCAGAGTGAGCTGGAACAGGCTGGCCAGCATATTGACAATCGGCCGTATCTTGTAACGCTTGTACAATTGCATGGTCGCTTCGGTCAGCGCACGCGGGTGTTCAGATAACTCATCCTTCAAGTCACTGATGCGGCCTGCCAGAGACTTCTGTACACGGGTATCCCGTTCGGCTTTTAACGACAGCGGTAACAGTACGAGTCGAGTCAGCAGAACAACCAGCAACAAGGCCAGGGCATAGTGGCCACTGACGTCAACCAGCTTGTTGAGTATGTTTTGCATGGGCGTCACGATATAGCTGGCCAACGTCAGCTGTTCCTGGTTCGTCTTCCAGGAAGCCACGTGTGCACGCTCGGTGTTCTTGGGAACAAAATACTCGTGTGGCACCGTATAACGACCCCGGAAATCGAGCCCGGCCCGTTCCAGTCGCAAACCAATCAGCTGGGAGTAGAAGCAGCTGCGTTTGTCATAACAGGCCGCGATGTAAGGAACATCTTCCAGCGCAGATATACGCTCCGCAAGCGCGGCACTGGGTAAGGCTCGCATGGTAATGTTCTGCGCACCGGGCAAGTGACCCTTGACGAATTCATTGGGATACCGAACATCCAGGAATCGTGCGTTTTCATTGGTCACCAGCTCATGTACATCCGGTGTGTCTAACAGCACGTCCTTGTTCTTGAAATCGGGTAACTGCCGCAAGTCATTCTTGGTCAGGTCTACTTCGGAAGAGAGTGGCCGGGATTCAGTCAGCCATTTCTCGTAGCCACCCATCATGAAGTTACATTCCTTGCCCTGTTCTGAAAGCTCACCGCATAATTCAGAGCTTCGGTTGCCCGAGTAACAAAGCAGCAAGGTCCTGGTGTTGTCGGGGAACAGGGATGAGCGAGCCAGTACATCGGGATAGCGCAAATGTGCAGCACCTTCAATCGAGCCGGTTTCAAATTCCTCGTTTTCACGAACATCAATGATATTGAGCGGAACACCCTGATCCAGCCATTCAGCCAGTGTGTCGGTGGTGATACCTTGGGGATGATCCAGCTGCTCACTGAACGAGAGGGTTTTCAGGCTGGTGTCTCCCACGGCCTGCCCGTTCTCGATGGATTTGCGCACCAGATTGGTATGCAGTCGCTGATTCTTCGCATCCAGGGACCCCGTGTACTGCAGCACGTTGCCCGCCAGTGATCCGAGTAGCAGAACACCGCCAACGGTAACAAGCATCTTTCCGCCCAGCGATGAGCGCCCGCGTTTCTTCGCAGCTTTCTTCTTGCTCGACATGGCAAAGCCACCGAACACAACGCTGAGCAATCCCAACAGTTGAGCCACACTGGCCGAGAGATTGATGACCAGATCCGGTGAGGGTATCGCCTGCACCTGACCGCTATAGAGTAACCACGGCGCCACGCACAGGCAAAGCGCTGTGCGCGTGATCAGCAAGCGTGTTGCCCCTGATCTTCTCCTGAACAATGTATTTTGTTTATTCATAGTATTCGCCGGTTCAAGCCGCCTCATCCAGTGAGTCTTCACCAGCTTCTCCTTCACCCTGTAGCTCTGACAGTCGGGTTGAAAGCCAGAACACGATCTTCTCTTCAAGTGCGTGTTCTTCAAAAGGTTTCGACAGATAGTCGTCCATCCCTGCAGAGAGGCACTTTTCGGCGTCTCCGGTCATTGCGTTCGCCGTCAGTGCGATCACGGGTAAGCGGCATGCCTGATTGCCAGCTTCTTTTTCATTCTCTCTCAGTACTCGGGTGGCAGCATAGCCATCCAGAACGGGCATTTGACAGTCCATCAAGACCAGATCAAACGTTTCTTGTTCAAGCCTGTCGAGTCCTTCCTGGCCGTTGTCTGCAACGTCTGCCGAGAATCCGATTTTCTCCAGCATCCCCAGAGCCACTTCCTGATTCACGGCATTGTCTTCAATGACAAGGATGCGAATGTTGGCGTAGGCCTTGCGGCGAGAAGCCAGCTTGGCATCTTCGACGACCACTTCGTCGAATTTTCCTTCAATGGCACTTTCCAGTATCTGCCCCAACTCCGAGCGTTTGATCGGTTTGGTGATTTGCGCTGATATGCGTGGGTTCTTGTGCGGGTATAGCTCGGGTACTTGTTCGGTGACATACGTCATGGGTACGAGCTTGACGCTATCGAACTCCGGATCGGCATCGATGCATCGGGCAAACACTTCGCCTGGCATGTCGCTGAGCTGTGCGCTGAAGAGGATGATGTCCGGGAGTGTATTGTCGGTTGAGGCTTTTCTGACGGCCTCCAGCGCCTCGCTACCTGAACCCACCGTCGTGGTGTTCAACGACAGCTCTGCCAGTAATGTTCTGATCACATCAGAGGCGGAGTCACTGTTCTCTACCAACAGAATGTTCCTGGCGCTGACCTTATGCTGTTGCGCGCATTCAGTTAGTGTCATGCCCGATACCGGCAAGGTCAGCTCAAACCAGAAGTCACTGCCTTCTCCCAGATTTGAGGTCACACCGATCTTGCCGCCCATGCCTTCTATCAGCCTGCGACTGATCGCCAGGCCGAGCCCGGTGCCACCGTACTTACGCGTGGTTGACCCATCGGCTTGTGCAAATGACTGGAACACCGTCTTCAGTGCAGACTGCTTGATGCCAACGCCAGTGTCAGACACGGTAAACAGGAGCCTGGAACCTGCCTCGCCATGACTGAGTTCCTTGACGGTAAGTTTCACCTCTCCGTGTGTCGTGAACTTCACGGCATTGCCCATGAGGTTGGTCAGCACTTGCCGCAAGCGCGTGGGATCGCCCTTGACGTTCTGTTTGACATCGCCGTCAATGTGGCAAAGCAGTTCCAGTTGTTTGCTGTTGGCCTGCTCTGATAATGCAATGGAACACCCTTCCACCACCTCTTCAATGTTGAAGTCGATGGTTTCGAATTCGAGCTTTCCGGCCTCCACCTTGGAGAAATCCAGAATATCGTTGATCAGCGTCAACAGTGAACGGCCTGATGAGGTAGCGATCTTCACTTGCTCGATCTGTTCAGGATCCAGTGATGTACCTTTGAGCAGCGAGAGCATGCCCAGTACACCGTTCATGGGTGTGCGAAGTTCGTGAGACATATTCGCCAGAAACTCTGACTTGGCGCGCGATGCCTCTTCGAGTTCCAGCTCTTTCTGCTTGCGCAGTTCCAGAATGTTGCCCAGCTCATTGACAGAGCTGCCGAGATCCATGAGCTCGCGGGCGGCCACGACGTCCAGCTCTCCTGATGCCTTGTTTGCCTGAAGTAACAAGAGGTGGTTGTGGATGAGCCCGATAGGTGCGACTACCAGGTTGTTGATCAGGCCCACAACAATCAGAGCCAGAATCAGGGAAATGCCTGCCGCATAGAGATATATTTTTATGGCGTAGGCACGAATCTCCTGCTGCTGACGCTCCACGTTCCAGGTAACGTCGATACGCCCAAACGATTCGCCTTCCAGCAGTACGTCATGCGAGAAGTCCAGGCACAGTGAGCGATCAATAATCTCACTCTTTTTCCACTGGGTTAGAATCTTGTTGTTTTCGTTGTATATATATACGGCTTCCACATCGCTATCGTTGTCCACGAGTTGCTTGATCGTGGTATCCAGTACCGGGCGATCTTCACTGAGTATGGCGTCCAGTGAAGTTGCCGACAGCATCGATACCAGTTTCTGAGTTTGATCGCGAAAGTTGCGTTCAAACGCCCTGTTCTCGTTGAAGCGTACGAATTCAGCTGCAGACAATCCTACAGCCAGAATTGTGCATCCCATCACCAGAATGATCTGCTGACGTAGTGGCCAGTTTTTAAAGAATCTAGCAAACACGGCGGAGTACGCTCTCGAATAAAGTCAACGGGTGGCGGTTATAGCGTGGGTCAAGTCGTCAGCGGTTATTGAGCGGTACCCGGCTGTTGTGCCTCTTCGATGCTCGAGTCTGGAATCACAAGGTTGATGGTCACGCCATTGGGTCCGCCGTTGTCATTTGTCTGGAACAGACTGCGAGGCAATGTGATGTTGACCGTCACCATCCGGTTACTGGATTCATGGGCATGCGGCGCAATCACGGGCATGGACAGATTGCCCTGTGCGTAAGCCGATTGTGCACCGTCAGTTGTGTGGGACACGGCTGCCTGTATGGATGGTTCTTGAGCCGTAAGGTGTGCTGGCGCAGCCGATACAGGTTCAACTTCCTCAGGGTCTTCAAAGAATGCCTGATTGTTTTCCATGGCTTTGCGGATTACTCGATAATCATCATCATCACCTTCCAGGAATCCATTGATATTCAAACCGGATATCTTTGCCGGATCTTTCACCTGCAGCAATGACGCGCGAAGGGCAAGCAACACATCCTCGCTTAGACCGCTGCGCGCTATCCATGGCTTTGCCGCATTAGGAAAGCGGACAAGCTCGCGGATTTTCTCACCCGCTGCAACCAGCTTCTTGAAGGTTTTTTCGTTGAGTGCACCTGCGTCAAAACTACCTGCTCCCACGGCTGTTCCCACTTTATCGTGTCGGCCCAGATACTCGTAGCGACTCAGATCGCCGGCTCGAATGCCGGATTGTTCCAGTTCCAGCTGCGACAGGAATCGACCTATGGTGGAACCTTCATCACCAAAGGCAAAGGACTTTCCTTTCAGTTCCTTGATACTTTGAATAGGGCTATCCTCACCCACAGCTATGACCCCGTAGAACACCTTGGAGCCTTTGACATTCTCCACGGCGAGGATGTTGATGTCCTCGTTCATGCGTTTGGCTTCCACGTAAGACGCAGGGCCGAATGCTGAGAAGTCAACGCGTCCGGTAACCAGATGCGATATTCCCTGGTCGTAGTCTTTCGCGATTTGCATGCGAATGTCGACCTCTCGGTTCAGCCTGGCAGACATTGAAGTCTCCAGCTCCTTGAGAATGGGTCGGTACACTTTCACCATGGCCGAAGGCTTGTTGGAGCTGTACACACCGAAATTCAGTCTTAACGGATCTTCCGCGAAGCTGGGTGTAGAGGCCAGAGTGGCAGCCAGTCCAGCCAGTAACACGCATGAACGGGAGAGTGAGAGCAGAGACATCATAGTTCGCGCCTTCCGAGTAATTGTTGTGGGGCATCGAACAGGAAAACGGCACACAGGCACATTTCTGAAGCAGTAATGCGCTGTGCGTCAGGAAAAATGTGACCTGAGAACTAATAGTGGCTTCACTTCTCACCGCCTCAGGGGTAACCCGGTTATTGAATGTCATCACTGATCAAGGATCAGCTATCGATGACGATAACGTGTCATAGGGGCGGTGGATAACACGGCATCTAACCCTTTCGACGTAGAGCTGAAGCTGACTTGGCTAAGGGCTTCAGAACAATTGAGGTTGCTTTACTGTGGATCAATCGCAAGACACTTCAGCAGTTCAGAACCCCGAGGTTGCACCTATGCGCCTTGAGGGTGATGAACAAGAGAGGCGCGAGAACCTGCTTTCCAACATACTGGCCATCGTGCTGTTGTTGGTCATGGCTGCGGCGACCCTGGTCGGCCTGCGCCTGAATGCCTATCCCTGGCATATTCAGTGGATTGAAAGTGGCCAGCTGAACGCAGACGTGTTTATCAGCCTGTTTGATCTGCGCTATGAACTGGCCGCGATGGCCATAGTGGCAGTGAGCTTCATCACACTCGCCATTCGCAATTCGGTACAAAGCAGTCGCTTTAAATCTGCCGTGAAGAACCCGGACTCCTTTAAGGATTGGGAGTATGACCGCGGCGATACCCAGGCAGCGCCAGCGGATGAATTCGATGCTCAGGAACAGCTGACGCTGATTGATGATATCGGGCGCGAAATGGTAGAGCAGGGAGAATCCGAAGGAGTTCTGGAGCTGGATGCCAGTGTCTTGCATGATGATGTGCCTGTCTATTCACGGCCGGGACAAGCCGATGCTCAACTGCGTATTGCAACCGATGAGTTGGCTCGTGTACGACGTGAACTGATTGCCTGTCGACAGCAGCTTGACACCGCTAATCAGGCGAAAACTCAATTTCTGGCCAATATGAGCCATGAGCTGCGCACACCCATGAACGGCATCATGGGTATGGCCGATCTGTTGCTCGGCGGTGGGCTGTCCGCGCGCGAAGAGCGATTTGTGCAATCCATCGTCTCATCGTCCAACACGTTGCTCGCTATCATTAACGATTTGCTGGATTTCTCCAAGATAGAATCCGGCATTCTGCAGTTGGAGAACGGGCGATTCTCGGTCAGAGATTGCGTTGAAGATGTCTGTGCCTCGCTGGCTGCCAGCGCCCATGCCAAGCAGATTGAGTTGATCTGTTATGTGGATGAATCTGTTCCTGCACAGATGGATGGCGACCCGAATCGCGTCAGACAGATTTTGAACAACCTGATTACCAACGCTGTGGCCTTCACAGAGGAAGGCGAAGTTGTGGTGCGTCTCGCCTGTAAAGAATCGTCAAAAGGCAAGTCGGTGTATCAGTGTGATGTGCAGGATACCGGTGTGGGCATCACCCCTGAAATGCAGGTTCAGCTGTTCGAAGCGTTTACCCAAGCCGATGGCTCATCTACCCGAAGCCACAGTGGGCTCGGTATGGGGCTGGCGATTACCAAAGAGCTGGTCGCGATGATGAACGGTGAAATCACGTTCAGAAGTCGATTGGGTGAGGGTACGCGATTCAGCTTCACCATGGAGCTGGATGATGTGGTAGATAGCGCTTCTGCAAGTTCCCGGCGCCGATCGTTGCACGGTGCCCGCGTACTGGTTGTTGATGACAATGAGACCAACCGCACCATCCTGTTCCATCAGCTGTCCAACTGGGGCTTGCTGGTCGAGACTGTTGATAGCGGTGAGCGGGCGCTGGAGGCATTGCGTCAGGCACAGGACAAAGGTGAGGGTTATGACGCCCTGGTTCTGGATCTGCACATGCCAGAGATGGATGGCGTTGAACTGGCGCGTCGTATTCAGGCCGAGCCGGACTTCAGGCATATACAGTCGGTGATGCTCACATCGGCCATCCTGCAGTTGGATGGCATGGAGCTGCGGAAGTTAGGCATCTGCAAGTATGTGAGTAAACCTGCACGTCAGTCTGTGCTGCACGATTCCCTGGCGTCCTTGATGCCGCAGTTGGCACCGACAACGCCCCATCATTTTCCGGGTGATCGCGAAACATCCGTTAACGCTCGTGTTCTACTGGTTGAGGACAATCCGGTTAATCAGAATGTGGCGATGAGCATGCTGGAACAGCTCGGCTGCGAAGTCTCACTCGCCGTGGATGGTGAATACGCCGTCGAGATGGGGGAGCAGGAGAAATACGATATCGTTCTGATGGATTGCCAGATGCCAAAAATGGACGGCTACGAAGCAACGCGACGTATCAAGTCAGATGGTTCACTGAATGCACCCACACCGATTGTTGCTCTAACAGCCAACGCGATGGATGGCGACCGTGAAAAGTGTCTGTCTGCTGGTATGGACGACTACGTCTCCAAGCCAGTCAGAACTCAGGTGTTGTCACACATGCTTAAAAAATGGGTTGGGTGTTCAGCTGAGGCTGTTGTAAAAGGCCAGACGCTTGCCCTTCCCATGATGCTGCCAACGGGCAATCGGCAGGCTGACTTGAAGGGTCATGACGGCACGGTGGATCTGGATGTGGGCGGGGAACTGGTCAGCGCAGTGGAACCGATGTCGGAATATGATGAAGAGTCTGTGATTGATGAACCGGGCGTAGAGTCTGTTGCGGATGAAGGTTCGACGGGTCCGGCCGGTGGTTCAACAAACCACCTGGCAACTGTCATAAACATCAAGGCCATCGACACTATTCGCGGTTTACAAAGAACCGGCAAGGATGACTTGCTGACAAAAGTGGTTGGCGTGTACTTTGACAAGACGCCAGAGATAATCGATACCATGGTGGAGTCTGCTACCGCCTCTGACCTGGGCGCCGTGGCCGCGTGCGCACACAGTCTGAAGTCCAGCAGCGCCTACCTGGGTGCTGATGAACTGTCGAAAACCTGCGCACTGATTGAAGCTGCTATCAAGTCAGATGATCAACCGGAAGTTGAGCGCCTCGTCAAGGGTTTGCACTCGGAATACGAGCGAGTCTCAGAGGCGTTGAACGCGCTGGTCAAGGCTGCCTGAGAGCGTAGGTCATGGCTAGTGGGTCGAGCGGTAAATCGGGATGCAACCGCTATGATCGCATCCCGTATCGCACTCAAGACCCACTAGAGATCCATCATCAGTTGTGAATCGTCGATGATCCGATCCAGTTCAACCCCTTCGTAGAAATCAAAAATGGTATCGACAACAAACTGCGGATCATCGGTGATCTGAAACAGATTCATGTCGGTGGCACTGATGGTGCCAGTGGGTATGAGTGATGTTTCAAACCACGTCAGCAGGCCTTCCCAGAACTGAGTGCCAAACAGGATGATCGGAATGCGCTTGGATTTTCCGGTTTGTACCAGCGTCAGAATTTCAGCCATTTCATCGAGTGTGCCGAATCCGCCAGGCATGACCACATAGGCCGATGCGTATTTTACGAACATGACCTTGCGGGCGAAGAAATACTTGAAGTTCAGACTGATGTCCTGGTACGGATTGCCGGATTGTTCGTGAGGCAATTTGATGTTCAGGCCAACACTGGCCGATTTACCGCTGAAGGCGCCTTTGTTGGCGGCTTCCATGACGCCAGGCCCACCACCACTGACCACGGCAAACCCTGAATCAGACAACAGGCGGCTGATTTCTTCGCTCTGCTGATAGTACGGGTTGTCGGGTTTGAAGCGTGCTGAACCAAAGATACTCACCGACGGGCTCAGATCGGCCAGCTGTTGAAAGCCTTCCACAAACTCCGACATGATCTGGAAGATTTTCCAGGAATCACGAGTCAGCGCCTTGTCGCGGGCGTCTCGGCGCATCTGGTTATGGGTAGGTAGTTGTCGCATGTTGTCGTCCTGCGTGCTCGTCGTCATCAAAGGTCAATAGGGTCAGGAGCCTGTGTGGCAGGTTAGGTACACTTAGCTCCACAGTCCCTTCAGGTCTTTTTGTATGTCCAGCGCTGCCTCTACTCAAGAAACTGCCAATCCGTCCAGCGACTCGGCGGCGACAGCAACGGCCGGAAAACCAGTGGTACTGGTTGACGGTTCGGCCTACCTGTACCGCGCGTTTCACGCAATGCCTCCGCTAACCAATGCAAAAGGCCAGCCGACAGGCGCGATTTACGGTGTGGTCAATATGTTGCGCCGACTGGTGGCCGATTATCAGCCCGATGTCATGGTTGTTGTTTTTGACGCAAGCGGCAAGACGTTTCGAGACGAGATTTACGCGGAGTATAAAGCGAACCGGGCCAGCATGCCCGACGATATGCGCTCTCAGATCAAGCCGCTGTATGCCGTCGTTGAAAAAATGGGGTTCCCGCTGGTCATTATTGACGGCGTGGAAGCCGATGATGTCATCGGCACCTTGTCTGTTCAGGCCACGGCTGCGGGGCTGCATACAGTGATCTCTACCGGAGACAAGGACATGGCGCAGCTGGTCAACGATCACGTCACGCTGGTCAATACCATGACAAACACCGTCATGGATGTTGCGGGGGTCACAGACAAGTTTGGCGTCAAACCCTCGCAGATCATCGATTATCTGACCCTGGTCGGCGATACCTCTGACAATATTCCCGGCGTGCCCAGTTGTGGACCGAAAACCGCCGCCAAATGGCTGGCGGCGCATGGCAGCCTGGAGGGAGTCATGGAAAATGCCGATTCCGTGAAAGGCAAGATTGGTGAAAAATTACGGGCATCGTTGCCACACCTGCCCATGTCTCAGGATCTGGCCACGATCCGCCTTGATGTGGATTTGCCGGAGCCGCTTGAAAAGCTGAAGATCGGTGTGCCCGATGTTGACGGGTTGGCCGAGCTGTACAAAGAACTGGAATTCAAGACATGGAGTCGTGAGCTGGCTGAAGGGTTGTCACCGATTCAGCAGCGAACTGCGCGGGGATCAGGTGGCAGCGACACAAAAGACGACAAGACCGCGTTGCCGGATGCTGAAACCAGTCGTTCGGAACACGAGTACGAGACCATTACCCGCGCCGAGGTGTTTGAAGCCTGGCTGGAAAAGCTGCACGACGCTGACTTGTTTGCGTTTGATACAGAAACCACCAGTCTTGACTACATGCAGGCTGAAGTCGTCGGGGTGTCGTTTGCGCTGGCGGAAGGCACAGCTGCCTACGTTCCCCTGGCACACGATTACGAGGGTGCGCCACAGCAACTGGACAGAAAGTGGGTGCTGGACAAGCTGAAACCCCTACTCGAAGGTGACAAACGCAATCTGGTAGGCCAGCACATCAAATACGATATCAACGTGTTGAGAAACCATGGCGTGGAGTTGGTGAATGTGGCGCACGATACGATGCTGCAGTCTTATGTGCTGGATAGCACCGCCACCCGTCATGACATGGATTCATTGGCGCGCAAGTATCTTGATTGCAGTACCGTGAAGTTTGAGGACATCGCTGGCAAGGGCAAAAAACAACTGACGTTCAATCAGATCGAAATTGATGTCGCCAGCCATTACGCGGCAGAAGACGCGGACATTACCTTGCGCTTGCATCATGCACTGTGGCCACAGCTGCGCGATATTCCTCGCTTGAAGAGTTTGTATCTGGATGTGGAGATACCGGCCTTGCACGTGCTGTCGAAGATTGAGTGCACGGGTGTTCGCATCGATTCGGATATGCTGGAAAAGCAAGGGGCCACCATTGCAAAAACAATAGAGTCTGTGAAAACAGCGGCGTATGAAGATGCGGGGCGAGAATTCAACCTGGGTTCGCCCAAGCAGATCGGGGAGATTTTCTTCGAGGAAAAACAATTCCCGATCATTCGCAAGACACCGAAGGGGCAGCCGTCAACGGCAGAAGATGTTCTAGAGCAGTTGGCGATGGACTACCCATTGCCCAAGTTGATACTCCAGCATCGCAGTCTGACCAAATTGATGTCCACGTACATCGAAAAACTACCGTTGCAGATCAACCCTGCCACCGGTCGCGTGCATACATCGTACAACCAGGCCGTTGCGTCCACAGGGCGGCTATCAAGCACCGATCCCAATCTGCAGAATATTCCGGTGCGCACGGAAGAGGGCAGGCGCATTCGCGAAGCCTTTGTGGCAGAGCCGGGCTATCGCCTGCTGGCCGCTGACTACTCTCAGATTGAACTGCGCATCATGGCGCACCTGTCTGAAGATAGCGGACTACTCAATGCGTTCGAACAATCTCTGGATGTGCACAAGGCGACGGCTGCCGAGGTGTTTGGCGTGCCGCTCGAAGCGGTAGAACCCGATCAACGACGTTCGGCCAAAGCCATCAACTTTGGCCTTATCTACGGCATGTCCGCGTTTGGACTGGCCAAGCAACTGGACATTGGCCGAGGCGAAGCACAGGAGTACATCAATCTGTATTTCGAACGCTATCCCGGCGTGAAACGCTACATGGATGAAACGCGGGCGCTAGCCAAGGAACAGGGATATGTTGAAACCGTGTATGGCAGACGTTTGTACTTGCCCGATATCAATGCGCGAAACGCTCAGATGCGCAACTACGCAGAGCGCACAGCGATAAACGCACCCATGCAGGGCACCGCGGCCGATATCATCAAACGAGCCATGATCAGCGTCCACAACTGGCTGCAACAGGAGCAGATAGATGCGCGCATCATCATGCAAGTGCACGATGAACTGGTGCTGGAGGTCAAGGCGGGCGAGCTGGAATCCACAGGCGATCAGTTGCGCAAGCTGATGGTGGATTCGGCGAGTCTTAAGGTGCCACTGGAAGTGGACGTGGGCATTGGTAACAGCTGGGAGGAGGCTCATTGAACAGACAGCAGCGTGCCAATTCGCTGAAAATGAACTGACCATCAATATTACAATAGGTAACATTGGCCGGTATATTGCTCCTTGAGCATCATGGATAACTGATTTCCCGGACACGCCTATGAAGGGATGTACAGCTGGTAACCGTTTCACCCACGTTGTACATTCTGAGCAAGACGATGATCAGGGAGATTCCTCCCCCGAGGATCCATCGCTGCTCCAGAGCGTCGCAGCGCCTGATGTGCTGGAATCGGTGTCAAGAACGAACCTTGCGATTTCCCGATCCAAGGATATTCAGGGCAGGTCTGTTTATGCCAAACAGATGGCAAAAGAGCTGTTGGAGAAATCGAGGCAGTTAAGAGCGAGAACTGCCTCAGTACCGCGTTATCGAGTGAGTCCTTCATCTCAACAACGCTACCGCACCAGTCAGAAATTCATCTATCGGCATGACGACCCTGTATTGAAGCCGGGTGAAGGGGCTGTGGATACTGATGCGCTCATGCCAGCGCCAGACAAACAGCTGTCCGTTCATGTGGGTCGACATGTTGAGAAGGAAGTGACATCGTGATCTGGCGAGTGATCTGCCGCGTCAATGGGTGGCGGAGTCGTTGGCAGGCTTCGAATCCCGTGAAGTCACGTATATGAGCAG
>CALLPU010000372.1 GCA_938016235.1 uncultured Granulosicoccus sp.
AGTGGCCGAGATATGTTGTTAAGCATTGTGCCAGCAAAGGTTTGTGAATCTGTGGCACAAGAAATTTCTGGCCAGTTGTCACCTGCGGCAAATATCTGAAAGGGAAAGCAAAATCAGACGGGGACCGGTATCCACTCACCATCCGCGCCGCTTCATTTGTGGCTGGAACTCACTGTAAATCTTGTTCTCAGCAAGTTTGCTCTGCCTTGCCCAGAGCCGAAGGCAGGGGGGGCGGATTGGCGTGGGCAAAATCATGTTCCGGCAATGCGCGCCACAAATTCGGATTCAAAATATCGGCATTGGTATGATGGCAGCGCGCGTCAATTTTATGTGAGCTAGTAGTCAAAATGCGACGATATATTGACGCGACGATTGCGGCTGCGTAATCTTGCCGGCGAAACTCCTCAAACCTGTGGCGCGGAACTCTTGGAAGACCTTATTTACAGCTTCTTACTGCAGTCGGATTATCCGAGAGCCTCGGTTATCTTTGATGTAGATCTACTCGGTCCTTCTGCTCTACCGGGTGCCGGTATGAAGGTGCCGTCATTTGTCATCGTCGACCCGATCACGGCAGATGTGCTGGGTGTTGTGGAGGTGGTTGATGCTGTCGATGGCGACACGCTTCGGCAAGTTGCCATTGAAACCGGCGCTTATGCGTCCAGGCTGGGTGGTAAAACCATTCAGGGCTTTGTTGTCAGAGTGGATGTCAGAGGGCGTACGGAAGCGGAGCAGGTCCAGTTTTACCGTATCTGGCCAAACAGCACGCTGCAGCAGCTGACCAGCAAGACGTTTCCTGATCTGGATACGTTGCGTGTAGCGAAGAAGTTGATTGAATCCAATTCATCAGGCGCCAAGTTTGCAGATACTGAAATCATCGGCCTGGACGACGACGAGGATGAGCCGTTGGTCGAAACTGGCCCCGGCGCAGGTATGTACTTGCCTGCGCTCGTGCTGGTCATACTGGGTGTGGTGGACAGTTATTTCAGAATGTCGAATGGCACGTCACTGCTGTCGGTGTCACAAAGCATTTTGGCATTTGGTGCTGCACTTTTATTCACGTTGCCAGCAGCAATCCGATACCTGCGACGTTAGTGGTTGGCGTGTAGCGCCGTCAGCGCCGGTATAGGGCATACTGCCGGCAAGCTATCTACATATCCTTATATTTTGATGGAAGCGTTGTTGTCGGGTCTTCGGGCTGCGGGAGAACCCACTCGCTTAAGGCTGCTTGCGTTGTGCGCTCACGGCGAATTGAGCGTCTCTGAGCTTACGCAGATCCTGGGACAGAGTCAGCCTCGTGTCTCCAGACACCTCAAGCTGCTGGTGGAGGCGGGTCTACTGACGCGTTTTCGCGAAGGCTCGCTGGTTTTTTACCGCATCGCGGAAGGTAGCCAATCCGCGCACCTGGCCAGAACTCTGGTGGATCTCCTGCCCGACAGCGATACTGAATTAACCCGGGATCTTGCGCGGCTAGACAAGATTCGACAAAAAAGGGCGGAGCTTGCAGAAAACTACTTCCAGGAAAACGCGGCCGACTGGAACAAGATACGTGCGCTACATGTGCCAGAAGATGAAGTCGAAGCGAAACTGAAGGAGATGGTAGGGCCGGAGCGGATCCCGGCGTACCTGGATATCGGCACAGGGACGGGCAGGCTGCTGGAACTGTTTGCGCCTCAGATTGATCGTGGTGTGGGTCTGGATCTGAGCAGCGAGATGCTGGCCATTGCACGCACGCAACTGGAGAAGAGCGAATACCGCCATATCCAGATACGCAAGGGTGACATGTACAACATGCCAATTGATGACAGTTCAATCAATCTGGCTACGCTGCATCTGGTGCTGCATTACAGCCTCGAGCCTGCGGCGGTTATCAGCGAAGCGGCACGCACTCTGGGCGACAAGGGACGTCTTGTCATTGTGGACTTCGCACCGCATCAGGAAGAGCACCTGCGCACGGAACACAAGCATCAGCGGCTGGGCTTCAGTGATCGAGAGATTGAGCAGGCCATGGAGCAGGCGGGTCTGATCCCAGGCGCCACCGAAAGTCTGGTGGGCGATCCGCTGACCGTCAAACTCTGGCAGGGGATACGTTCGTAGGGGCGAAGTCTGTGGCCGTTACTAACCGATAGACTGCTCTACCTGACTAATGACTGTGCCGATGGTCGAACAGTCGTCAACAGAGAACGTCAAGGGCAGGCGACAATCGTACAGTCGGCTCAGTACGGCATCGGTTTGCGGCAGTGGCCGGTGATCCATGTAATCCCAGCTATCATAGCGGCTGGTGTAGGCCGCAGGTGCGGCTGCGCCAAACCATTTCAGTTCCACTCCACGGCTCATACAGGTATCCAGAAAACGCTGGTTGTCGTCGTCGGTGAACCGGTCAATGGAAAACTGGATGGAACTTGGAACTTCATACGCCAGTGGGTGCCTTATGGGCAGCCGGATGCTGTTGCTGTTGTGTTCAAGCGCTTGTGAGAACGCATCATGGCGTTCGTTCCAGCGCTGTGCGTTGTTATCCAGCTGCGAGAGTTGCGGCCTTAAAATCGCTGCACGCAAGTTATCCATACGACCACTGCAGTTCGGTGTTTGCAGCTTGATGCGATCAAACACGGGTAGCGGCGGTGCTGCAGGATGGCGCTCGTACAGCATGTATGATCCGGAAAGCACAATGGCTTTTGCCATCAGCTCGTCTTCGCCAGATGTGAGCAAGCCGCCTTCGCCTGAATTGATGTGCTTGTAGGTCTGCGTACTGAAACATGCCATCACCCCGTGGGTTCCACTTTTCTGACCGTTGAAGCTGGCCCCCATCGTGTGTGCACAGTCTTCAATCAGCGCCACACCATGCTGTTGCAGCAGATCACACAATGCGTCCATGTCTGCCAGGTGACCCCGCATGTGGGAGAGCAGGAGCAGACGAGCCCCTGTCTCCTTGATCATGTGTTGCAGGTGCTCAAGATCGATAACCAGCTCTGATGTGGTCTCCACCAGGACCGGCTTGCCTCCCACCGCGTGAATAGCGCCGGGCACGGGTGATAACGTGAATGCATTGGTCAACACGGGTTCACCCGTTTGCAAACCCCAGGCGCGCATGGCCAGCTGCAATGCGTAACCACCGGATGCGCAGGCCAGGCAGTAGGGTTGCTGTTGATAACGCGCAAACTCGATTTCCAGCAACGCTGTTTCTGATAGCTCCTCGGGCGATTGAACGTTGTACCGGTGCAGGCGACCGCCCTGCATGACAGCCACTGCTGCAGCAATAGCGTCTTCAGGAATAGGCTCCTGCTGAGTAAAGTTGCCTGTGAAACGTTGTGTAGTATCAGCTTGTGACATTACCGGGTGGATCCTGATAAAGACTGCGATTGCTTGAGATTTCTCGACACCACTAGTGCAACCAGAGCACCAGCGATTGCCCCGATGAGGTGACCTTCCCACGACACGCCACGCTGGAAGGGGACGATTCCCTGCAACAGGGTAGAGGCATAGAGTAGCCCGACTACGGCCGACAAGATGACCGACTGCAGCCGCTTTTCAAATATTCCGGCGAAAACATGAAACGCAATGAGACCGAACACGACGCCGCTGGCGCCGATGTGCAACTGAACAAGGTGGCACGGCAGCTCAATGAGCGGCCGCGCAAGACGCTGGGCTTCGAAACCCCGGCAGAAAGGTTTAACGCCTGTGTTGCATCGACCAGTTGAGGTCGCCGGGGATAAGCAGACGCTCTGCGGAAGGTCCGAAATCGTCTGCAAATAGCCGAGGCAGCCAGATGCG
>CALLPU010000373.1 GCA_938016235.1 uncultured Granulosicoccus sp.
GCGTTGCCATGCGATGTCCCTTCTCCGGGTTGCTGCTTGTCGAGCAAGGTTACTCGCCTGCCGGCCCGAACCAGCCACAACGCGGTAGCAACGCCTACAATACCGGCGCCGATGACCACGGTGTGCGATCCCCTGTGTTTATTGTCAGCGTTCATGATACGGATCTGTCACCCAGTATGCGGTGATGATATCGCCGCGATGCGGGCAAGGATAACCGACGCACGAAACCCCTGCACGACGACGCGTGTAGGATGTGCCTGTTACTTGTCGCAGACAGAAGTGGCGGAGTCGGCAGAGCCAACCGGGCTGTAGAACCAATGAAGGGCATGACAACAAACAGACCAAAAAGTGTTCACGGTGCCAGCATCGGCATACTGATGCTCGAAACGCATTTTCCGCGCATACCCGGGGATTTAGGCAACGCCAATACCTGGAACTTTCCCGTGCACTATCGCGTGGTTCACGGTGCAACGGCCAGTAAAGCCATAACCCAGAACACCGGTAAGCTTCTGCAGCCGTTCATTCAGGTAGCCCGGGAGCTGGTCACGATGGGAGTCGATGGAATCACGACCAGTTGTGGGTTTCTATCGCCGTTGCAAAAAGAACTGAGCAGTGCTGTCGGTGTACCCGTCGTAGCCTCATCGCTCACGCAGGTTGCCTGGATTGATCAGCTATTGCCCATCGGGCTACGTACCGGCGTCCTGACCATTGATGCAGGCCATCTGACTGAGGCTCACCTTCGCGCAGCCGGTGCGCCAGCCGACACACCGGTTGCCGGTACAGAAAACGGAAGGGAATTTTCCCGCGTCATTCTCAACGACGAACCGGTCATGGATATTGAGCAGTGCCGCAAGGACAACGTTGAGGCTGCGAATGCTCTGGTGAAACAGCACCCGGATGTGGCTGCGATTGTGCTGGAGTGTACCAACATGGTGCCCTACGCCATCGACATACAGCGCAGCACAGGCCTGCCGGTTTATTCGATCTTCACGCTGATCAACTGGTTTCAATCAGGCTTGAGTGTTCAGGGCTTCGGCGCCGCTCCGCCAACAGGCACACACTGACGTCAGAAGGCAACAGCATGACCTGACCACCACCCCATTCAACACGCCTGTAATTCAATCATGCAAGCACGTGTACGCAGGCAGGCTGCGGGTCAGTGACGCATGTACTCTGACGGTGTGTTCTCCACGATGTATTTGGTCGCTTCGTAGATGCAGCTACGAATCGCTTTTTCCATGGGAGTCTTGGCATAACCACCCAGTGCTCCATTCAAACTGCCAAAGCCTGTTAATGCACCCAGCGCAGCACCGACATTGACATCCTTGGCCACGCCTTCCACGCGTGTTGCTGCCAATACTTCTGTTGTTGCCGAGTCCACAATGCGGATATCCATGGCCATGGTGGATTTGTTGTAGCCGCCAGATACGGCACCGAGCAAGGCTGATGCCTTGTTACCCAGTAAACCGCCAACCTTGCCAGACGCACCACTGGTGCCCGGGTCGAAGCCTGTAACCGAGGCAATCACTGCAATGTCGGCACCTTTAACCGCACCGCGCTGGATGCCGGTGCTGTCTGTGTAGCCATCTTCCTGCAATCCGATTTCACTCTTGACCGAATCGATGTTCTGCCGCTCGAGTACCCGGTATCGCTTGCTTTGCACCAAGGCAGTAGTGAGCATGTCTTTCAGGCCTTCCGAGATACCGGCATGCTCGCTGGATGTGAAGGATATATCGGTGCCGCCAATGCCAACGGTGGCTCGCTTGCCACCCACATTCCAGTCAAAATCGGTAACCGCTACCTTGGCACGAGGACCTGAATACGGAGGGAGTTGTGTCTCGAGCCCGGTATCCACACTGGCTTCCGGTTTGACCATACTCTCCAGACAACCGGAAAGCATAACGACCAACGGCAAACACACCACCAGATTCTTCAAGAACTTCGACATATCCCTCGCCCTCACACAATGCTGTTTTTGACGCCACATCGATGTGGCCTCCATGATCCCTGACTGATCGATCGAGGTGCCAATGGCGACACACCGTATCGTTTCAGCTGGATACTACAACATAGAAGGAGCGAGATTGGCGGTGCTGATGGTGTTCTTTAGACCAATGCATAGTTCGGGGCCGATTTAGAGCAGCTCAGATACTACCGCTGACCCGTTTGTGTGCAATCGCCCACATAACTGCAGGGCGAAGACGCCTGCTTCATACTGCCGAGACAGTACACTAGTGACCCACGATATCAGCACGCATCGGTGCCATCAGCGCCAACAGCCGGTTCTGCGTTCCCGGGTTCAATCCGGTGCTGTCCATGGCGCGCATCAGTGCCTCCACCACAGCGTTGAACTCTGCCGACTGAATGTTCATGCCGCCGTGTGTTCTTTTCATGTTGTCACCGGTATACACACACGGCCCATCGGCAAGTTCGCAGATCTGCAGCTGCATCATGCGATGAAACCGACCGATATCACTTTTCTCATAGTGGTGCCTCACGCGCTCATCGGCCGCCAGCTCAATAATGAATTTCTCCGACAGAGTCTCGATACCAGCAGCACCTCCCAGCGCATCATAGAGCGTGTTTTGCCTAGCCCTTGCTGGTGCACCGGCTGCGGATTCGGGCATCGCAGCGGCTGGCGTGGCAGCACTGCGGGTAGTCGGGGAACTGCAAGCACTCAAGAGCAGAATACTGGCACCGCAGATGACGGCTCGCATTGGGTGAATTTTCATGGAACGTGTGATCATGACTACTGACTCAATTGCAGCGACAGGTAAACGCTGTCTTGATTATCGAAACCGGCTATCGATCCCAGGCCTGCCCACGCCGCCACGACCGCCACTCGCTTGTTGGGAAACCAGCCAACAAATGCAGTTTGCCAGTCGTCTTCGCGAGCAAAACTCAGGTTGTCCGGTTTCTGACGATACTCGGCGCCCACCACCCAGCTGCGGTTGATGAACAGCCCCGCACTGACTTCAGCCACCAGCTCATGATTGTCATTGAGATCCCCACCAAAGCCCATCAAGCCCATCTGGTTCGCGCGGGTAGCACGCAACGTACCGTTCAGAAAAACACTCCGATGAAACAATCCATCAAGCCAGAGCTTGCTCGCAGCAAGATACACATCAACACCACTGTCATCACGCGCGCCTACCGCAGCAGGAACATCAAACGTATCGTTTTGCTTGTACATCAGCCCCAGACTGATCTGTGGTGCACGGGTGTAAATCAGATCACCGTACAGACGCGTCTTGACACCCACGATGCTTTGCTCGAGCGATTCACCGGGTATTACCGCATCGATATCGAAAGACTGCTTGCTGATGGAAAGCTCAACGCGATTACTCCAGGTAGCAGCAGCCCCAAACGCGTTAAGACTGAAGTCTTTGGGTTCAACACCGCTCAGCCAGGCAGTACCCCCCCACTCGTTTTCATCGGCGTAGCCTGCCAGCATCGCCCACGGAACCACACCGCCACCCGCAGCGCCCTCGGCTGTCATCGCGCCTCCTGTAGCCAGTATGCGACCATTGGGGTTGGCAGTCGCGGTACCCGTCAGTCCCACGGCGATGAACAGAACAGCCAGGCATTGACAGATGCGGTGGCCCAGGGGAATGGATCTTGTCATTGCGTAACCTCCGCAAGTCGATAGTCGGTTGCTCATACTGGCCGGTGCATTCAACTCAGGCGTCTGAACGATCCTCTGTGGGATATTGTTCATGCCACCAAGCCGTAAAATCCGCAGCGGTCAGTGGTCGGGATAT
>CALLPU010000374.1 GCA_938016235.1 uncultured Granulosicoccus sp.
ATTGACTGGTCTCACGCGATGGTTCGGGTGTACACGCTGACGCAATCCCGAGAGGAGGAAATTGCCGCCAATGAAGCCGCCAGGGATTTCCAGCAGTTCCTGCAAACCATCATTGCCGAAAAACGCAAGAATCCCGGTGATGACCTGATATCCCATCTGCTGCAAACGCACGAAAGCGAGGTGACACTGAGCGACGAGGAGATTATCAGTGTCTCGATATTGCTGCTGAATGCGGGTCATGAAGCGACCGTTCATCAGCTGGGTAACGCGGTGCACACGCTACTGAGTCTGTATTCGACGGCTGAGCGCGACACGCTGCTGGAGATGCTGACGGATGAGGCGAATAGCGACGCTCTGGTGACGGAGTGTCTGCGTTTTGCTGCACCGCTGCACATGTTCACGCGCTTCGCACAGGAGGACGTCTCACTGTCCAGCGGAACTACCATCAGCGCCGGTGAGGAGGTGGGACTTCTGCTTGCGGCGGCGAATCGTTGCCCTCGACGATTTTCCGATGCAGACAACTTCAACCCTCTGCGTGTAGATGCCGGCCATGTTTCCCTGGGCGCTGGCATCCATTTTTGCGTAGGTGCACATCTGGCAAAACTGGAACTCAAGATTGCGCTACAAACGCTGTTTGAACGCTTACCCACCCTCCGGCTGGACGGCGTCGCCCGTTATCAGGATGCCTACCATTTTCACGGCTTGATCAACCTGCCCGTTCGCTGGGACCACTAGTGTGCTGCGACCTTCAAAGCGTGCAGGGATACGACAGTACTAACCCGGTAGTAGTCCGTGAAAAGGCTGCACGCCAACCCGATCGCCGGGTTGCACGCCATCGGCCTCGCTGCTGATCACAATCAGGCAATTTGCCGCGCTCATCGAACTCAGACGACCCGCGCCCTGCATGCCGGTTGATTCAACTACCAACTCACCGGCATCGTCCACGCTCATGACGCCTCTCTGATATTCAACCCTCCCGGGTGATTTTCGTAATCGACTCAGACAACGAGCTGGCAATTGAACAGGGTTGACATCCAGCCGCCCCGCAAGGTGACGCAAAGCCGGCTGAACAAACTGCAGGAAGGTCACCATGACGGCTACCGGGTTGCCTGGCAAACCGAAGAATGCCGCCTTGCCTAGCGTACCGTAAGCCAAGGGGCGCCCCGGCCGCATGGCAAGTTTCCAGAAGCTGACGTCACCCAGATCATGAAAAGCGCGTGTGACAAAATCGGCGTCGCCAGCAGATACGCCGCCCGACGTGATAACAACGTCGGCAATACTGGCTGCATGCTCAAGAGCCGCTCGCGTATCGTGTTCGTTGTCCCGAACTATGCCCAGGTCCACAGCGTTTACCTGAAGGCAGCTCAGCAGCGCCGACAGCGTATACCGGTTACTGTCGTAAACCATGCCCGGAGCCAGACCCGCCGAGCTGTCAGAATCCAGCGCCTGCAGCTCATCGCCTGTGGTAAAAAACGCCACGGTGAGCTGCCTAAAGACGCTCACTGATTGAATGCCGAGAGAGGCCAGGACACCAATATCCGCAGCTTGCAAATGCTTGCCCCTGGTAAGAATAACCTGCCCTATTGCCACATCTTCCCCGGCTTGCCGTACGTTCTTTCCAGCCACCACAGAATCATCAATGTCTATCGAATCATCATGGGCCTGAACATGCTCCTGAATGACAACGGTGTCGGCGCCCGCTGGCATCACTGCCCCTGTGAATATGCGAACAACTTCGCCCGTTTTGATCTCACGGGGAAAAGGCTTGCCCGCCCAGGCGGAACCGACAACTGTCAGATTGGCCTCACCCAAGGCGGGTATGGAGCTTTCGTGAAGTGCGTACCCATCCATCGCCGAATTGGCTTCCGGAGGTACGTTTACCGACGATTTGACATCAGTGGAGAGCACCCGGTGAAGTGCGCTGGCGATACTCACGTCTTCGCTACTGGTGACAGGCTTCAATGACGAAAACAGTCGACGGCGTGCCTCGTCAACCGGCAGCAGTTCCGGCTCGCTGACGTCGTCACAGGAAGGTTGCTTTTCGATCATGCGGTGAGACTCGTGGTCCGTTCAGTTGATAATGTGGTGTTCAGCCATCAGACGTTCCTCTTCGGTGTTGATGTTTCGAAAGGACTCAGCAAATTGCACAGCGGGCACCTGATTGACTCTGTGTGACAGGAACCAGCGATCTATTTTTCGCTCTCCAGATACCAGAAACTGATCCAGAGACGGCTGCACGCGCCGATGCACCACGCAAAACACCGGTTGCAAACGTTCACCATCATGGGGGACCGCAATGTCGTGATCAGTGGCTATGCAACGTTCAACCAGTTCATGAACCAGATCAGCCTGCAGGAACGGTGAGTCACAGGGACACATAAAAATATAGTCTGTGTCGAGTGCCGAGATAGCGGCACTGAGCCCTGCCAGAGGACCCAGGTGCCCGGCCAGGCTGTCTGTTACTACCGGTACTCCCAGTTGTCCGTACCGTTCCAGGTTTCTGTTGGCGTTGATGATCACGGTATCAACCTCGGGAGCGAGCGTTGCCAGCGTGTATTCAACCATGGGCTTGCCTGCCAGCATGACCAGCCCCTTGTCGATGCCACCCATACGCCTGGCCAGCCCACCAGCCAGTATTACTGCACCTACTGAGGAATCAGGCATCTGCAGGAATCCGGTTTATCTGTCCGAGGTAGGATGACAGGAAGTCTTCAAAAGGGCCCTCGCTGTCAGCTTCCATGGCCGTTTGCTTGCGTCGCGACTCTTCCACGGCTGTTGCCAGTGCCTGTTGCAGATCAGCATCCTGAGCGGTTTGCTTCAGGAACTGATCATGCTCACGCGATACTGCGTTGGCGTACTCGAAAAACGATCCGGTACGCTTGATTCCAGCAATCATCTGCGCTGATGGTGTCAGGTCCGGGTTTTCGATCTTGCCCATCTGGGCATGCAGTGCGGGCATATACAGCGCTTCCTCTTCTGCACCGTCCAGCCACTGTGCCAATGGCTCAAGGGCTTTCAGAATGGCCATTCCCCATTGCTGCAATGGAACCTCACCGTCTTCTGCTGCCAGGCATAGTCCGGTTTCTCTGCCCCGGTGAGCCACGGTTTGAACGTTCTGCGTACAGCGGGCCATTTCAGCCGCCGACAGCGGCACAGGTGTGTTCAGCCAGGCGAACATCATCAACATTTCCAGCATGGCAACCTGCTGTATGCTGACGCCAGCAGGGTCCTGCAGGTTAACGTCAACAGAGCGCAACTCAAGATAGCGTATGCCTCGCTGGCGCAACGCGTAGATCGGTAACTCACCGGACTTGGCAATCTGCTTGGGCCGAACCGTGCTGTAAAATTCGTTTTCGATCTGCAGTCGTGCTGCACTGAGTTGCTGAAAATCACCGTTCTCATCCTGAATTCCCATCGCCTCATAAGGTGGATGGGGTGTACTGACATGGCCAATGATATCGGCGATGTACTGCTCCACAGTGACATGACTGACGCTCAGGTCGATGGGTTCGTCCTCCCGATAGCGGTACCCGATCTTGCCCATCCTCAGCGATGTGCCAAACGGCGCAAATCGCGTTGACTGATTCCAGATATCGAACTCATCACCCTCGCCATCTGCAAGAAAACTGCTGCAAATGGCTGGCGACGCACCGAACAGGTACGGCACCATCCAACCCACGCGGAGCAGGTTCTGCATCATCTGAAAATAGCCTTCTGTTCTGAAGGAGGCTGTGGCCTGTTCGCCAGGTGTGTCTGGCAGGCTGCTCGGCAGCGATCCACCCGTGTGGCCAGACTCCAGCAATGCCTGCCGTAGCGACCAACTGCTTTCAGGCATGGAAAAGTTGAAATGAACGCCAGCGATGGCCTGCATGCGACGCCCATAACGCAATCCCAGACCGCGACGGTAAGCGTGTTTCATCTGGCCACTGTGCGATGAACCATATTCACCGATACGAACACTTTGGCCGCCCCTGAGTATGCACGGCATGCTGGTATTCCAGATGTGCTCGTTATCGGGCAGACGTTGTACGATGAACTGATGAATGCCGGTCAGATAGTCGACTGCCGCTGTTGCAGACTGGCAGGGCGGTGTTACCATCTCCAGCAACGCTTCTGAAAAATCTGTCGTGATAAACGGATGCGTCAGAGCAGCGCCCAAGGCCGCGGGATGGTCTTTTTGCGAGATCCCTCCCGAGGACGTAACCCTCAACGATTCCTTCTCAAGCCCGATGTTGCGATCAGCGAACACGTCAGGTGATCTTGACGAGGCCAGCATCTCGGCTCTTTGCCTTACCTTGGAGTACACGATGAACATCCCCCACATTCGACGCGGGAGTGTAACCCAGGCTTCGCCTTTATGAGCAGATTGCACAGCCAAAGCGCCGGTAACGGGCCGAAGCTCGTCATGCTGCACGGCTTGTTTGGCAACGGCGATAATTTTCGGTCAGTCTCGCTGCACATGGAGCGCTCGCTGTCGGTAATTCGCATCGACTTACCGGGGCACGGACTCTCGCCCAGCCTGCCTGAACTGTCCATTCAGGCCATGGCCGATGCCGTGCTCGACGAGCTTGAGGCACTGGGCATCCGGGAACATCATCTGCTCGGCCACTCACTGGGGGGCAAGGTTGCATTGGCCATGGCAGGCAGTCATCGTAGCCAGGGGCTGCAACGACTCTGTATCGTCGACATTGCGCCGCGCCAGTACCCGCCACACCATCAACCCATTCTGGATGCATTACAGGCGCTGGATCTGGCCAACCTGGACGACCGGCGTCATGCAGATCGCCAGCTTCAACCCAGCATCCCGGATGCGGGTGTCAGGGCCTTTATTCTGAAAAGCCTGTACCGGCATGAGTCTGGTCGGTGGCGCTGGCGCTTTGATCTTGCGCAGCTGGCGCAGGACTACCCGATAATCTGCCAACCACCAGTGGTTGAACAAACGATCCCGGTGCCCGTGATGTTCATCAAGGGCGGCAACAGCGACTACCTGACTGCATCCGACGAGGCTGTGATCAAAGGCATCTGTGCATCGCCATCCGTTAAAATCATCCTCGGTGCCGGCCATTGGCCTCACGCAGAGAAACCCGGCCAGTTCACGCGTATCTGCCAGGAATTCCTATCCGGTGAGAATTGAACCGGCGACGCCATGTACATTAGTGTACTGTGACTTTCACAGTACACTAG
>CALLPU010000375.1 GCA_938016235.1 uncultured Granulosicoccus sp.
TCTCATTGTTTTTTATCACTATATCCAGAGATTTGGGTCTGAAATGAATCGCTCTGGCAGGGTGCGTAATTTGCAACCTGCAATATGTGACCAGATACCCCGTGCCCCCAACGGCAAACGACCTATCCCTGCTCGACTCCCTCGCAACTGCCGTTGTTGCGATAGACGATGGCATGCGTATACGCTATGTGAACAGCGCCGCCGAGCAATTGCTTGGCACCAGTGCCCGACGGGCCGTCGATCAGCGGCTGACCCGAGCACTGACGATCCCCGACTCCCTGTTTGCCCGAATTCGCGAGGCGCTGGATAACGGCCAACCCTTTACTGATCGGCAAGTGTCGGTAGAACCGCACGGTCAGGATCCGCAGGTCGTCGATTTGTACCTGTCGCCATTCCGAACCGATGAATCACGCGCTGGCCTGGTGTTGGAAATCAACACCGTGGACAGACCACTGCGCATAGCCCGCGACGAGGCCATGCTCGCGCAGCAGGAGCACGCCCGCTCGCTACTCCGGGGCCTGGCTCACGAAATCAAGAATCCACTGGGAGGGTTGCGTGGCGCCGCACAACTGCTGGCGCGACAACTGCCCGATGAGGAGCTCAGCGAATACACCTCCATCATCATTCGTGAGGCCGATCGACTGCAGAGCCTGATAGATCGCATGCTGGGCCCGACAAATCGCCCACGGCGAAGCCCGGTCAACCTTCACGAAGTGCTCGAGCATGTGCGCAAGATCATCATCGCCGGCGCACCAGAGGGCGTGCAGATTCGCTTCGACTACGACCCGAGTATCCCGGAATGCCTGACCGACCGGGACCGACTGGTGCAGGTGATGCTGAACATTGCCGGCAATGCGCTGCAGGCTCTGGGGGATTCCGGGCGTGTCGTTTTCCGCTCCCGGGTGGTTAGCAATTTTACGATCGGCGGAACGCGCCACCCTCTGGTTGCGTGTCTGCAGATCATCGACAACGGACCGGGCGTTCCCGAACACCTGATAGACCAGATCTTCTACCCGATGGTCACTGGCACTGATCACGGCACCGGGCTTGGCTTATCCATCGCACAGTCGATGATGAATCAGCTTGGCGGGCTGATCGAGTGCACCAGCGAACCTGGTCATACCACCTTCACAGTACTGATTCCTCTGGAGATCGCATGAGCGACGAATATGTCTGGGTCATTGATGATGACCAATCGATCCGCTGGGTATTGGAAAAGACACTCAAGCAAGCCGGCATGCAGGTCAACGTCTTTGAGTCTGCCGATGAAGCACTGGATGCCATGCGGGCGAATGCGCTGGCGCCGGATGCCGTTATCAGCGATATCCGAATGCCAGGCTCGGATGGGCTGTCGCTACTTGATCAGGTCAAGAAAACTCATCCCGATCTGCCTGTCCTGATCATGACCGCGTTCTCCGATCTGGATAGCACAGTATCCGCATTCGAAGCAGGTGCGTTTGAGTACATTCCCAAACCATTCGATGTAGACACGGTGATAGATCAGGTTCGCCGCGCCTGCAGCATACAAACCGAGCAGCGCAGCTCGCAAAGCGCGACAGCACGGTCGAAGCCAACACAGCGGGTAGTCGATGAGCCGGTTGAACTGATTGGTGATGCACCCGCCATGCAGGATGTCTTCAAGGCTATCGGTCGGTTGTCCCGCTCCAGGATCACCGTTCTGATCAACGGTGAAAGCGGTACGGGCAAGGAGTTGATTGCCCACGCCTTGCATCGTCATAGCCCACGATCAGAAAAACCCTTTGTGGCATTGAACATGGCCGCAATCCCCCATGATCTGATGGAGTCCGAACTCTTCGGGCATGAAAAAGGGGCTTTTACGGGCGCGCAAAGCACGCGTATCGGTCGCTTTGAGCAATCTGATGGCGGCACGCTGTTTCTGGATGAAATCGGTGACATGCCAGCCACATTGCAAACACGGCTGCTCCGGGTACTTGCTGATGGTCAGTTTTATCGGGTGGGCGGACACACGCCCATCCAGGTCGATGTCCGAATTATTGCGGCCACCCATCAGGACCTGGAAGCGCTCGTGCATGAAAAGCGCTTCCGCGAAGATCTGTTCCATCGATTGAACGTTATTCGCATTGAAGCACCGCCGCTGCGTCAACGGCGCGAGGACATACCGCGCCTGCTGCGCCATTTTCTGCTGAAAGCAGCTGAGGAACTGGGCGAAGAGGCGAAAGTCATGACTCCCGAATTCGAATCCTATGTCAGCTCACTCAGCTGGCCCGGCAACGTCAGACAACTACAAAACACGGCCCACTGGCTAACCGTTATGGCCGGCGGAACCGAACTTGAAATAGACGACATGCCGGCACAGGTTCAAGAGACACCGCTGCAGCGGGAAGTGGATTGGGAGAGTGGCTTGAGACAATGGGCCAATCGCCAGCTGCAGGATGGCCACACCGACCTGCTCGGCAAAGCGCAACCGGCGGTTGAGCGCATCCTTATCCAATGCGCGTTGAACAAGACTCAGGACAGGCGTCAGGAAGCGGCACGACTCATTGGCTGGGGCCGCAACACATTGACGCGAAAGATCAAGGAACTGGACATGGAGTGATCGCAGTGGCCGCCTACCCGATGGCGGCGCAATAAGCTAGTATCTCGCGCATGAAAAACTTTATCCAGGAACTCCAGTGGCGCGGGATGATCCACGACGTCACGCCCGGCGCTGAAGAACATCTCCAGGAAGGGGTTCGTAGTGCCTATATCGGCTTCGACCCCACTGCAGACTCGCTGCACATAGGCAATCTCGTTCCCATCATGTTGCTGGCACATTTCCAACGCTGCGGCCACAAGCCGGTAGCGCTGGTCGGTGGCGCCACCGGCATGATAGGCGACCCATCCGGCAAGTCCGACGAGCGCAACCTCCTCGATGAGCCCACGTTGCGGCACAATCAGGAAGCCGTGCGGAAACAGCTCTCACAGTTTCTGGACTTCTCTGACAGCTGCGACAATGCCGCTCGTATGGTCAACAACTACGACTGGATGAAGAACTTCACCTTTCTCCAGTTCATCCGCGATGTTGGCAAACACATTACCGTCAACTACATGATGGCGAAAGATTCAGTCAAGAACCGGATCGCTGCAGACGCTGAAGAATCATCCGGCATGAGCTTCACCGAGTTCACCTATCAACTGGTGCAGGGTTACGACTTTCTGCATCTGTTCAACAACGAAAACTGCAGCCTCCAGATGGGTGGCAGTGATCAATGGGGCAACATTCTCACGGGCACCGAGCTGGTCAGAAGAATCGGCAAAGGCAAGGCGTTTGCCGTGACCTGCCCGCTGATCACCAAAGCAGATGGCTCGAAGTTCGGCAAATCCGAAGGTGGCAATGTGTGGCTCGACCCGGCGCGCACGTCCCCCTACAAGTTCTATCAATACTGGCTGAACTCCAGCGACGAAGACAGCGAAAAATACATCCGGATTTTCACCTTTCTCGATGAGCCTGCAATCGACGCCCTGATCAGCGAACACAAGGAAGCGCCGCATCAGCGAACACTACAAAAACGACTCGCATCGGAGATCACCTCGATGGTGCATTCACAGACAGAACTGGACACAGCAATAGCAGCCAGCGCCATGCTGTTTGGCAAGGCCACCACAGACGATCTGAAGCAACTGGATGAACAGACATTTCTCGATGTATTCGAAGGCGTGCCACAGGCAACCGTGTCGCGCTCATCTGTCGATCAGGGGCTGGACATTGTGGCAGCGCTGGCAACCGACTCGGGCTTTCTGAAATCTACCAGTGAAGCGCGACGTGCCCTGAAGGAAAATTCAATCGCCGTGAACCGAGAAAAAGTCAGCGACAATTGCACCCTCACATCGGAGGATTTAATCAATAACAAGTTCGTGCTGCTGCAACGCGGCAAGAAGAACTATTTCGTGTTGAAGGTGGAGTAGACCAGGTAGATTAATCCCCAGCCTCTTTCTTCACAATCTTGTGCTCTTCTTCCGAGTGCCTTTGCTTCCAATAGCTGGATACATAATGTTCCAGCTCTGCTGTGGACACAGCGGTAAAGTCGGTATTGGCTTCCATGCGAAATCTCCTGAGTTCCAGCGACCCGTGATCTCAAAAAGAGACCATAAAATCAAAATCAAGCAAAGCATTTTTAGCCACACAGGCGATTGAGAAACGCTCCCGCGGAGGTGTTCTATCAGCAGTGCTTGTTTCAACCTGTTTGTATACACTCTGCTCTGGACGCACAGTCGGAAACCCCATGCTAGAAGAAGCCAATCAACGAACGCTCAACCTGCAAGACCGTATGCGGCAGGCAAACATCGGCAAGGCGATATTCACCGACGAAAGCTCTATTGCCTACCTGGCAGGCTTCTGGGGTTATCTGGGCATCGACTTCGGGCGGCCTAGTATGCTGGTAGTCAGTGCCGATGAAGCACCGATTGTGATTACACCGCTCATGGAGTCCGAAATGGTCAGTGAGATGACATGGGTTGAGGATGTGCGTGTCTGGGAGGATATCGGGACGCGTAGCTGGGGACGCGTACTGACCGAAGCATTGGGACAGACAACTCGGGATATCTGGATCGAGCGAAATCACACACCCGCTATCGTGCGCAACTTTCTGGATGACACCTATCCCGATGTGCCGTTTTCTGATATCTCACCCGTGCTGGCAGAGCTGCGAATGATCAAATCCCCTTTTGAAATTTCGGTGATGAAGCAAGCCGGGGAAATTGCCGGTGCCATGATGGCAGCCGCGCACGACTCCTTGCAGCCAGGTGTCCCTGAATATGAATCGGCTCTGGCTGTGATCAGCGCAGGATCGCGCAAGGCTGCCGGGTTTCTCACGGATACAGGCTGGGAACGTTTCGTCTCGCCAATGATTCACAACCTGCAGATTCTGCAAAGTGGTGCCGATACATCCATGGTTCACCGGCGAGCCAGTGTCAGGACCTATCAACACTTTGATCCTGTCTATTTCTGCTTCTGCAATATGGCGCAGTTCAAACAATACAAGCTTGGCTTTGACCGCATGTTTTATATCGGTGACGTAACCGATCAGGCTCGCGACGTTCAGGAAGCCGCCATTGCCGCACAGCAGGCCGCTATCGCTGCCATCAGGCCGGGCGTGGTTGCAGAGGATGTGGCAGCCGCTGCCAATGAGGTCTATCAGCAGCGTGGGTTTGAAACAGGCTATCGTACTGGCCGGTCTATTGGCATTGCCTATCTGGAAGCCCCTGAATTAAAAGCCGGCGACAAGACTGTGCTGCGCGAAGGCATGACGTTTGCGGTGGACGGGGGTATTTCAATCGACGGTACGGTGGCCGGACGCATCGGCGACTCCGTTGTGGTGGGCAAGGACGGCGCTGAGTACCTCACGAGCTATCCCAGAGAGATCTTGTTGAGCAAGGGTTAAGGGCGTGCAAAACTCACTCAATGTTGCGACCCTGCAAGCGCCTGGTTCACTGGTCGGGCCACAAGCACGACTCGAATGGCTGACCGCGGCGATCAGTGAACTGGATACTGACAACCTTGATCTGGTGGCCTTGCCTGAGCTTTTTTTAACAGGCTATAACATCGGCGAACAGGTAACGCTATGGGCCGAGGAACGTGGCGGCGCATACTCAAAACAGATCGCAGCGCTTGCACAATTGCATCAGGTAGCGATTCATTTTGGTTACGCTGAAAGAGAGGGTGGTCAGATATACAACTCTGCCGCCTGTGTTGACAAAACAGGAACCATCACCGGGCATCATCGCAAACTGTTATTGCCACCGGGATTCGAATCAACGTACTTTGCACAGGGCAACAGCTATTCGCAGTTCACGATCAAAGGAATCAGAATTGCCACCCTGATTTGCTATGACGCAGAGTTTCCTGAAGCGTTTCGTGCCGTGGCGCTGGCAGGCTGTGATCTGGTAGTCGTACCAACAGCTCTTGGAGCACAGTGGGGTGTTGTGTCAACGTGCGTGGTACCAGCGCGGGCTTTCGAGAACGGCGTTTATGTGTGTTATGCCAATCATTGCGGTGAGGAGAACGGCATAGGGTACTACGGCGGCAGTTGTATTGTTGGCCCGGATGGCAAGGATCTGGCGCGCGCAGCACGCGGCGCTCAGACACTGACTGCCCGGCTCGATGTCGCAGAGGTCAAGGCTGCCAGACGTCGTTTGCCGTATCATGTGGACAGGCTGAAACTACCTGGCCTGTGAACGCGTTCTATTCAGCCCGTACCTGCGCGCGCTCACCAATGTCATTGAGAATATTACGCAGCTCATCATAGTCAGGATGCCGCACACGTAGCCAGGCGTTGGCCATATACCCGGCTTCGACACCTTGTGTGGGTGTACCGATATCGGGAAAGTATTGCTCAACGATATTGTCACCATATTGCTGAAACAACGGCTCCAGCCCGTCGTACCCGCAAATGGTGCCGTCTTTGTCCGGACGCAACGCAATGATGCCGCAGGCGTAGCGTCGTGATGGCGCACTGTCGACTCTGTTGTGACAAACAGCCATCGCCCATTCGCGGTATAGATCGAACTCATTACCTGAGCAATAACTCTCCCACTGTCCAACACCCGGTGGGCGGCACCCTATCTCTGAGAACCGCAG